>JAGMZX010000086.1 GCA_018005585.1 Candidatus Hydrogenedentota bacterium
TTCTTCACGGTCATCGTGAGCGAGCGGTGCACGAAGTTGCCGACGACGTCGCACAGTTCGCCGTTGTACCGGTGCATGAAATCGTCCCAATCGAAGGCGGAATCCTTCGATTCGGGCGCAATGGCGCACAGGTAGTAGCGGATCACGTCCGGCGGAAACTGTTCGAGCGCCCAGCGTACCGAGATCATGTTGCCGCGCGATTTCGAGCCTTTTTCGGCTTGACCGGTTGCGCGGTTGAAGATGTTGAGATACTCGTTCGCGGGCACGTTGTCCGCGAGGATGTAATCGCTCTGGCCCATCAGCATAGCCGGGAAAATGACTGCGTGGAAGGGCACGTTGTCCTTGCCGATGAAATGGATCATCCGCGTGGCCGGGTCTTTCCACCAGCGCTCCCACGCGTTCGCGTCCCCGAGCGTATCGATGCCCCACTGGCGCGTATTGGTTACGTAACCGATGGGCGCATCAAACCAGACATAGATGCGCTTGGCGGCGGCTTCCGGGCCGTCCAGCGGGATGGGCACGCCCCAGTCCGTATCGCGCGTAATGCAGCGCGCGCGCAGGTCGTTTACCCAGCCGTAGGCGATGCCCTTCACGTTGTCGCGCCATTCAGGGTGCGCGTCGAGATAGGCGTGGAGCCGGTCCGTGAACTGGGGCAGATCGAGGAACCAGTGGCGCGATTTGCGCAGCACGGGCCGCGAGTCGTCGCCGGGGATATTCGCACGCGGTTCCACGAGCGTCTGCGGCGCATATTGGGCGCCGCAGCTTTCGCATTCGTCGCCGTTTGCGTTCGCATAGCCGCACTTGGGGCATGTCCCCTGCACGTAGCGGTCCGGCAGGTACCGGTTAGACTGTTCCGAATACCACAATTCCATCTCTTCCGCATGGACATACCCGTCCTGATGCAGCTTGCGGAAAAAGGCCTGGGTCGTGTCGACGTGCAGTTCCCATGAGGTGCGGCCATAGATGTCATACGAGATACCGAGGCGGCGAAAGGCGTCCGCGTTGGCCGCGTGATAACGGTCGATCACGTCGCGAGGCGACACGCCCTCCTTGAGCGCCGTCAGCGTGATCGGCACGCCGTATTCGTCCGACCCGCCGACATACAGGACCTTTTCGCCCTTGAGGCGTTTGTAGCGCACGTAGATGTCCGCGGGCAGGTAGGCGCCCGCGATATGGCCCAAGTGAATGTGGCCGTTCGCATAAGGCAGCGCACTGGTAACGAGCGTGCGCGCGAATTGCCTGGTCTCCGTCATGGCAGTCCTCGACCTGTGTTATAACCCCGCGTATCGAAGGCTTGGATTCTACTCAATCCGCGCGGGAATTGTCATTGTCATGGGTATTCCCGGTGCGCGAGAGAGGCGCCCGCCGGGCGGCTCTCTATAGCCTGGCGGCATGCATATCGGCATGCTGAAACGGCGTTTCGCCCGTTGAACCCGCCCCACGTCAATCCTATAATGCGCCGGGAAGTGCGCGCATGCCCTTTCCGTGCGGGAGAGGGGCGCAGAAGGACGTAACCACGCAACACCCGGCACGCGAGGCGCCCAAATATGCTGCAACAGCGACCCGACCTGCTCAGCCGTCTCCGCGCGACCATCGGCGGATGGAAAGCCGAGGTAACCGCCGCGCACCAGAGCCTGGTGGAGCGTATCGCCGACGCGCAGGACCAGTTGGACGGCGTCGTTGTGCTCCTGGAGCAGCAGGCGCGGGATACGGACGCGCTCGCCCAGACCCACGCCCAGCTCGAATCTCTGCGCTCGGCTCTTGCGCAGGGATTGCCGCCGGAGGCGGCAGCGGCGCAGTCGGACGCGGCCGCGGCGCAGGCGCTTGTCGCCTTTCGCACGCGCCTTTCAACCTCCATTGACCGTGTTGCTTCGGAGGTTACGGCCTGGCGCGCGGAAGTAACCGGCGCGCAGCAGGGGCTCACCCGCCAGATCGCGCAAACGGCTGCTCAATTCGACACCCTGCTGGGGCTGTTGCGTCCACAGGCGGCGCCAGCCGCGGACATCCAGGCACGCGCGCGGGAGCAGGAAGCCGTCACAGCGCAACTCCAGGCAGCCCTGGCCACACGGGAGCAGGAAGCCGAAAACGCCAACAAGGAACTGGCCGCGCTGCGCCAGAACGCCGGCCAGCGCGACCGCCAGCTTGCGGAAGCCGTGAAGGAGCGGGAGTTTTTCGAGAGACGCGTCTCGGAATTGGAGGCGCTCTTGGCGCAGGCGCGCGAGGCCAGGCCCGAGGCCGCGCCGGCCCAACAGACCCCGGAACAGGAACAGGCGGAACTGGCCGCCGCCCTGGAGGCTCTGCGGCAAGAGCGGGACGCGCGGCGCGGCGCCGTGGAAGAATTGCGCGCAGCGCGCGAACGGATTGCGGCGCTCGACCGGGCGCTCGCGGAAAAAGAAGCCGCCCGGACCTCCGAACAGACCGGGATTCAGGCGGCGCGGGAAACAGCGGAGCGCCTGAAGCTGGAGGCGGAGCAGATGCGCGAGCGCCTCGCCCAGCGCGATGCGGAAGCCGGGCGGCTCAATGCCGCCGCTGAACAGGCCGCCGAGGCTATCAACGCGCTACAGGCGGACCTGGAATCGGCGCAACAGCGAGAGCAGGCGGCGCGCCATGCGGCGGAGCAGGCGCGGTTGGAGCTTGAGGGCCTGCGCGCGGCGCAAGACGCGGCGCAGCAAGCGCACGAAGCCGCGGTGCGCCGTTTCGAACAAGAAGGGGCGGACGCCCGGACGCGCATCGAAGCGCTGCAGGCCGAACGGGACGCCGCGCGGGCGGAACAAACGGCCCGCGCGGAGAGAGACGCGGAGGTCCTGGAGGAACTCGCCGGATACCGGGCCACCATTGCGCAGCGGGACGAGAGCCTGGGCACTTTGCAGGAGCAACTCGCGGAAACCGCGCGGCAGGTCGAGGCACTGCGCGAAAACGAAGAGGCCGCGGTCGCGCGGGCGGGCGACCTCGCCGCCGCCCTGGACACGCTGCGCGAGCGGAACGCCGCGCTGGAATCGCGCGCGCAGCACGAACAGCGCGACCGCGACGCGCTGGCGGCTTCGCTGCGCGAGCAGGAGGCCGCGCAGACGGAGCGCGCGCGCGACCTCGAAGCGCATTTCCAGGCCGTTGCCGCCGAACGCGACGCGGCGCTGGCGCGCCTGCACGAGATCAGTCAGGCGCTCGAACAGGCGCACGGCGCGAGCGGCGAGCGCGACACGTTTATAGCGTCGTTGCAGGCCGAGCGGGACCAACTGGCACAGGAATTCGCCGGACTCCGAACGCATGCGGGCCATCTGACGCAGGACCACGACGCGCTGCGGGCCGATGCGGAGCTCCGCGCCGCGGATCATCAGCGGGAACTCGCCGAACGCGACGCGGCCGCTAATCAACTGCGGGACCGTTTGGAATCGCTCGAAGCGGACCTCCGCGCCGCGCGTTCGCGAGAGGAGACCGCGCTCGCGCGGGCCGCGCAAGCCGATGAGCAATGCCGCAACACATGGAAGGAACTGACGCAACGCAACGCGGAGATGCAGCGTGTGCTCGACACGCGCCAAGAAACGCTGCACGATCGCGACGCGGCCATCGCCGCGCTGCGCGAACAGGCCGCGGCCGCCGAGGAAAAGATCGGTTCGCTCTCGGTGGCGAACACGGCGCTCAGCGAGGCCATGCACGCGTCGGAACAGGCGAATAAGGAAGCGGCCGCGGCCTGGGCCGTTGAGCGCGCGGCGCTCCTGGAACAACTGGCGACGGCAAACCGCAACATTGAAGAGGCCCAGGCAGCGCTGCGGCAACGCGACACGGACGCACAGGAGTTGCGCGAACACCTTGCAGAACGCGACGCGCGCATCGCGGGTCTTGAGCACGACATCGCCGCGCAACGCGAAATGGCCTCCGCGCGGGAACAGGCGCTCGCGGACGCGCGCGAAGCCTTGGCGGAACGGGAACGGGAGCGGGACGCGGGTCTTTCCGAGGGCGCGGCGCTACGCCAATCGCTCGCCGCTGCCGAGGTCCAATTGGCGGAACGGGAACAGGCCGCGCTGCAGGAAAGGCAGGCGCTGCAGGAACGCGCCGACGGACTCCAGCGGGAACTCGAAGCGGGCCGGCAGACGCTGCACGCGCGCGACGCGGAGCTTGCGGCGCTGCGCGAACAGACGGCGGGACTCGAAGCGCGCCTCGACCAGGCCGCCGCGCAGAACACTGCCCTGCGCGAGCAGCTTGCCGCGTCGGAATCGCGGGAACGCGCGACGGAGCAGGCGCGCGCGGAACTGGAAACGGCCTGCGCCCGGCTGCGCGAAACGCATGCCGCCGCGCTGCAGGAACGGGACGCCGCCCTGACCGCGCTGCGCGTGAACCTGGAAGAGTTGCAGCGCGAGGCCGTTTCCCTGCAGCAGCGCGAGGACACCGCCGCGGCCCACGCGATGGAACTGGCCTCGGCGTTCGAGGGCCTGGTCGCGGAAAAGGACGCGGTCGTTGCGCGGCTCCGCGATGCGGAAAGCGAGCTTGAGTCGCTGCGCGCGACGCTGGACGAACGGCAGAAGCGCATCGACGCGCTCGAGGAGCGGCTCGCACGGGGCGCGGAGAATGAGCAACGGCTGTCGCGCGCGCTGGCTGAGGCGGAAACGACCGCGCGCGTGCTCCAGGAAGAAGAACGCCAGCGCCTCGCGATTACGCAACAGACGCTCGATGCCCAACAGGCCGCCCTGGACGAGCGCGAGACCAATATCGCTGCGTTGCGTGAAACGTTGGACGAGTTCCAGCGGCAGATCGCCGCGCTGCGCGAACGCGAGAGGGCGGTGACGCTTACGGTCGAGGACGTCACCGGCGAATTGCAGCGGCTGCGGGACGAGCAGGCCGCGCGAGGCGAGGCGCTGGTCCAGACGCATGACACGAATCGCACGTTGACGAGTAATCTCGCGGAACAGGTCGCGTCGATGGCGTCTTTACGCACGATCAATCTGGAGTTGCAGGAAAAGCTCGATCAGGCGCGCGCACGGGATGCCGAACAGGCAAACGCGCTCCGTGAAACGCGCGCGGCGCTCGAAAAGGTCACGGAACGGGAGCGCGCTTCCGCCGCGGCGCTCGGCGAAGCGCGGCGCGCCCTTGCGTCGACGCAAAGCACGCTGGACGCGAGAGAGAAAGCGGCGCGCAACCACGAGGCGAGTCTCCTGAAGGCGCAGCAGGAAACGGCTGTGCTGCGGCAGGCGCTGGCGGAGCGGGACGCGGCAATTGAGAAAGCGCGCTTGTCTTCCGCGTCCAGGCAGGAGGCCGAAGCGCAGTGGGCGGCGGCCCAGGAGAAATGGCGGGGCGCGCTGAACGAACGCGAGCAGGCCCTCGCGCAGCGGGACGAGATTATCGACCGGTTGCGCGGCCAAGTCGCGGCGCTGGAAACGGAGACCGCGAAACTGAAAGCGCAAGCGGAAGAGAAATCGCGCGTGTTCATGGGGCGCATCTCCGATTTTCCCGAGGAATCGGAGGCTGAAGCGCGGCGGCGGCAACGCCGCATTCTGCTTTCCGAGGCCGCCGCGGGCAAGGGCAGGCGGTCCCTCGGCCAGATTCTGGTGGATGCCGACATCATCACGCCGCGGCAATTGGCTGCTGCGCTGAAAGAGCAGCGCCGCAATCCCCGGCGGCTGCTGGGCACGATCCTCGTCGAGCAGGAGGTGATAGCCGACGACGCGATCGCGCAGGCCGTCGCCTGGCAATTGAACCTCCCGCTCGTCGAGGTATCCGCGGACGACGTGGACCGCCGCGCGTCGAGCCTGGTCACCAGGGAGCTTTGCGCGTGGCACGTGTGCGTGCCCCTGCGTGTGCGCGAGAAGACACTCGTGCTCGCCATGGCCAATCCGCTCGACGACACGGCCTTGAAGAAGGTCGCGGATGTGTCGCGGCTCGAAGTCACGCCGGTCGTCGCGACCACCTCGGATATCATGACTACAATCGAGGACGTGTACGGGCTGTAAGCGCGCTCCTGCATTCCGCGGCCCGAGACCGCGCCGCGAACGAGTCCGCGGTTCCAGAGTGAGCATGTCCTGGAACGCATGTTGCAGCCTCGTCGAACACGCGCGGAAAACGGATAGAGGTCTTGCGTGACATGACAAATGTACTGCAGCGCCTGCGCAAGGAACGCCGCCTGGCCGCCGTCTTCTTCTTGGTCTTGCTCGCGTTGGCCGTGCTGGCGCACGTTGCGGCGGCGTATCTCGGAGGGCCGCGTGCGTAGCCCGGGCAAATCATCGGAACCGCGCGCGGACGAAGGCCGCCTGCGCCTGCTTGCGCTGTACGGGCTTGCCTTCGCGTGGCCCTGGTGCGTGTACGAGACGCTGCCGGGGGTGTTCATTCCGTGCTCGGCGCTGTTTGCGGCGGCGCTGGTTTTCGCCGCATGCCGTGACGTGCTGCGCGGCCGGAAGGTGATACTGCCCTTCGAACTGGCGTGGCCGCTCGTGGTTTTGGTCGCGCTGGCGGTTGCCCATGACTGGCGCGCGGGCGCGATGGCCTGGTCCCCATCGGCCGCGGGCGGCGCGCTGTTGTTTGCGTCCGTCCTCCAGACTATCCGGTCACGCGGCGCTGTCCGCCAGTGCGTGTGGCTGTCCGCGCTTTCCGGCGGCATGGCGGCGTTGTTCAGCCTGTTTGTTCATTTCCGGCCGTTCTACGGCTGGGTGCTCTATTCCGTGTTCCCGACCGCGTTCTCGCCCGGCACCGGGGCAACGCTCGCATTCGCCGCGACGCTGGAAGAAGGCGCGCTCGTGCTAGTGTTGTGCCTGACCCTCGCGCTGGGCGCGGCGTTCGCGCCAGAGCATGGCCACTGGCGCCGCACGACGGCATTCCTCGCGATAGCGCCGATCACTGCCGCGCTGGCCGTACTGGCGCGTCTCAGCGCACCGGATCCAGGCCTTTGGCGCCCCCCGGCCCCGTGGCGGCAGGGACCACTGTCCGTCCTCGCCGCATTGGTTGTGCTCTGGTTGCTTGCGCGGATTGCGGCGAAAGCATGGGTGGGCCGGGGCGAGGGTGTTGCGCGCCTGCACGGCATGTTGTCCGCCATGGCCCTGTGCGGCGGGGCCATGGTCGTCCTCCTGCCCGAAACGCCGCGCCTGGGTTATGCGTTTCTGCTCGCGCTCGCCGGGGGGCACGCCTTCGCGCAGACGGAAGAGGCCCGCACGGCCGCGCCCGGGACGGCGTGGTTTTGTTTGCTCTTGCTGCCGTTGATTGCATGGAACGTCCTGCACGTGGACGTGCGGAACGGTGCGGACCCGCGGAACTACGAAGCGGCAGCGGCGGCGTGCGTCGAGCACGGTCTAGACGTCGAGTTGTCCCGGCGTTTTGCCTTCATCAATGAGCGGTCCCCTGTCGAGCGGCGCACGCATTACTGGCAAGCGCGGGGTTACCTGGCCCGCAAATGGCCCGATGCGGCCGCAACGGCGTTCTGCATGGCCATGACGCCGCCGCCCGCGGGCCGTGCGCTGCTCCCGCCGCCGTCTGAAGAGCAAACCGGATATTTTCTCGACCGCCTCCGCGATTTGTGCTCCGCGCTGCCCCTGGCGGAGCGCGGGCTGGCTTACGAAAGGGCGCTGGTCGCGGCAGGCCGGGCGGACGACGCCCTGGCCTCGTTGCGTTTCCGCGCCGAGAAATGCAAAGGCGTGTCTTGCCCGGCGTCACCGCTCGCGATGGGCATGGCTGACCTGCTCGGGGACGCCCGCCTTGCCGGAACGCTTGCCACGTGGAGCGCGGGCGAACTCGTGTGTCTCTTCGAGCAGGCAGGCGCGCATGTCGGCCCCGCTCCGGACGGATTCCCCGCGCGGTATCTGCCCGCCGTGGGGATTGCCGACCGGGACCCCGAGCGGATGTCGGTCCGGGCGTACGCGGGCGGCATGCACGCGGGGGTGCGCGGGGCGCGCATGAGCAGCGCGCAGATACTGGGGGCGATGTTCTACTGGCGGAACCCGCGGCGACTGCCGCGGCCGGGTTGGGTCTGGCGCGTCACGGTGGAGCGGGGCGAAGCGCTTGCCGAGGTCCGCTTTGAAGAAGCGCTCTCGTGCAGTCTTGCGCCGCCGAACTGCCTGTACGACCCGCCAGCCGCCTTCGTCCCGGCCATCGGCGTGCTCATTCCTTGACCCCCCCCGCTCTGAAATGCCAGAATATCGCCTGATTTCCTATCAAGAGGTTCGTATCGCATGACATATTCCCAAGAAGAAGAGCCGGAATGCACGCCGGAACGTGAGCGACAGGACAGCCTGCTGCCCCGGCTGCTCAAGTCGCGCACCGTCCTGGTCGCGGGCACGGTGGACCAGGAACTAGCCGAGAAAACCATCGCGCAATTGATGTTGCTCGACACGGATTCGCACGACCCGATCAAGGTTGTCATCTCCTCGCCGGGCGGGCACGTCGATTCCGGTTATGCGATTTTCGACGTGATGCGTTTCGTCGAGTCGCCGGTCATCACCATCGGCGCCGGCTGGGTCGCAAGCATCGCGGTGCCGATCCTGTTCGGCGGCGACAAGGAGAAACGGTTTGCCCTGCCGAACACGCGGTTCCTGCTGCATCAGCCCAGCGGCGGCGCAGGCGGCCAGGCGGCGGACATCCGCATCGAGGCGCAGGAAATCCTGAAGATCCGCGAGCGGATCAACCGGCTCATTTCGGAAGAGACCGGGCAGCCTCTCGACAAAGTGACGCGCGACAGCGACCGCAACTTCTGGATGTCCGCGGAAGAGGCCCTCAACTACGGCCTTGTCCGGAAAATCATCCGCAGCGCGAGAGAGATCGCTTAGAAAGCGCGCATCTTTGCCGAAAAGCGGTGTCTGAGATTTCTCCCCCGGCCCGGGAACGATGGGAGCGCCGGCGATGACTTTCGTGAAGACCTTCAAGGGCTATGAAGACCGTACGGCGGAACTGGACAGCGCGGTAAACGCCTGGGTGCTCAAGCACCGGCCAAACGTCGTGAGCGTGCAGACAACCTTGGCGCACGAGCCGGAAGGCCGCGCACGCACGGGCGATCTCATCTACACGCTCGTCTACGAGGCCGATCAACCCATTGGGGATTGAACCGCGGTCCATGAGCGGTCGTGATGAGCCTTCACGCGAAGGATGGAACCCCAATGCCGTATTTCGCCGAATTGCAGCGCTGCCTGGAACAGGCCCTTCACTGGGCCGACCTGCGCCACGAGCAGGACGCGGACGCGGCGGCCATCGTGCGGCGGCTGCGCCGGGAGATTGAGCGGGCGGAACGCGATTTGCGCGGCCTGACGCGGTCACCAGCCGAACAGGAACGCGAGCCCGACGCGCTGGGAGCCATCCGCGCACTGCGCCCGGACGGACCACGCCGCCTCTGGCCACGGCTCATGCGCGCAGGCCTGCGCGACCGGCTCAAGGGCGCATGGCTCGGGCGCGCCGCCGGCTGTACGCTGGGCGTGCCCGTCGAAAACTGGCCCCTTGAGGCGATGGAGCGCCTGGCGCGGCAGTCCGGCGCGTCCTTCCCGCCGGAGGACTACTGGCCCTTGCATCCGTCGCCGGACGAACTCCGCTATGGAACCAGTCATATGCGCGACTACCTGCGCGGCCGCATCACGCACGCGCCCGTCGACGATGACCTGGCCTATACGCTGCTCGGTCTGCTGGTCCTGGAACGCTTCGGACGGGATTTCACCACGGCGGACACCGGCGCGGCATGGGTGCGGCTGCTGCCCATGGCCTGTACCGCGGAGGACGTTGCCCTGCGCAATCTGAAGAAGGGCGTGCCTGCGTTGAAGGCCGGGGAAGTCGACAATCCATATCAGGAGTGGATCGGCGCGGACATACGCAGCGACCCCTGGGGCTACGCCGCGCCCGGTTGGCCGGAAATGGCCGCATCGATGGCCTATCGCGACGCATTTCTGTCGCATCGCGGCAATGGCGTTTACGGGGCCATGTTCTTTGCCGCGACGATTGCGGCGGCCTTCGCGGCCGCTTGTCCCGTCGAGGCGCTGCACATCGGTTTGACAGAAATTCCCCGCGATTGCCGGCTCGCGCGCGACGTCCGCTGGGCGCTGCGGACCGCGCCGCGGCTGAAAGACTGGCGCGACGCGCGGCGGCGAGTGGACAAGCGCTTCGCCGGCATGCACCCGGTGCACACGAACAACAACGCGTGTCTCACGGTCTTCGGCCTCCTGCTGGGACAAGGCGACTTCACGAAGACCATTGCCGCCACCGTGGCGATGGGCCTCGACAACGACTGCACTGCCGCGACGGCGGGCTCCATCCTGGGCGCGATCATCGGCGCGCGAAACATTCCGCCGCACTGGTGGAAGCCCTTCCGCGGCAAGATGCGGAGTTATCTCAAGGGGCATCCCTGGTTCCGCAACGACGAAGTCGTCGCGCGTTTCCTGCGCGCCGCGGAGCGGACCTGGGCCGTCGCACAGGCGGAACCCGCGCCTGGCCGCCGCGTTGACGCGCCGGGCGCGCGCCCATAGAATCGTAAAGGCTGCCCGTTTGCGTTGCCCGTTTGAAAGGGAGGTGGACCATGCCCGTCCTGTCGCTTGTTGTCGGCCTCTATGCCAGCATGGCCGCAGCGCCCGCGCTGCCGGAAACCGAGCCCTTGACCATGACGGGCGACCTGGGATTGCAGATGGTGGCGGGCATCGATGCGTACCTGACGCGCGCAACTGCCGAGGCCGCCGCGCAACGGGCGCAATACTGGCATCGGGACGTGTCGTCCCGCGCGGGCTACGAGGCCTCCGTCGCGCCGAACCGGGACCGGTTGCGCAGGATACTGGGCCTGGCTGACCAGCGCGTCCCCGTCGAGATGCAGCTTGACGCGACGACGGACCAGCCCGCGCTTGTGGGCACGTGCCGGGAGCCGCCGGGCGGTTTCGACGTGCTGGCGGTGCGCTGGCCCGTATTCGAGGGCGTCCACGGCGAAGGACTGTTGCTGGAACCGCACGAGCCCGCGAAGGCGTCGGTGGTTGCGCTGCCGGATTGCGACTGGACGCCGGAAATGCTCGTGGGGCTTGAGCCGGGCGTGCCGGAGCCGGCCCAATATGCGCGCCGGCTTGCGGCGTCCGGCTGCCGCGTCATCGTACCCGTGCTCATAGACCGCAACCATACGTATTCGGGCAACCCCAACATCCGCATGCTGAACGAGGCGCACCGCGAGTTCCTCATGCGCATGGCCTTTCACATGGGCCGGCACATCATAGGTTACGAAATCGACAAGACACTCGCCGCGGCGGACTGGCTGATACAGCGCCAGGACGCGCCCGTGGGCATGTTCGGTTACGGCGAGGGCGGGTTGCTCGCGTTGTACGCGGCGGCGCTCGACACGCGCATCGCGGCAACAGCCGTTTCGGGTTATTTCGGCCCGCGCGAAGGCCTGTGGCAGGAGCCCATCTACCGCAGCGTCTGGGCATTGCTCCCCGAATTCGGCGATGCGGAGATTGCGAGCCTGACCTCGCCGCGCAAGCTGGTTGTCGAAGCCGCAAGGCATCCCGAGGGCGTCGAGCCGCGCGAGACGACCGACCGCAAGGCCGCGGGCGCGCCGGGGCGCATCGTCACGCCACCCATCGAAGACGTCCGCGCCGAGTGCGCGCGCGCCCGGGAACTGCTCGAAGGGTCAGCGCCCCCCTGGACGCCCGGGCTCGCGCTGCCGCCCGATGGCCTTCCGGGCTGCGAGGACACGCTTGCACAGTTACTCCAGGCGCTGGGCATTGACGCGGTCTCCCCGAAAACGGCCGCGCCGCAGCCGTTGGGCGCGATTCGAGACCCGCAGGCGCGTCTCAAGCGGCAATTCGACGAATTGGTGGCCTACACGCAGCGGCTGATGCGCGAAGCATCAAAAGAACGCGCCAGGTTCTGGGAAAAAGCCGATGCAACGTCGCTCGAAACGTGGCAGGCAACCACGCAGCCGTATCGCGACTATCTCTGGGAGGAAGTCATCGGCAAATTGCCGCCCGCGCCGCTGCCGATGAATCCGCGCAGCCGCCTGGCCTTTGAGCGGCCTGCGTATCGGGGCTATGAGGTCGTGCTTGACGTGTACCCCGACGTGTTCGCCTACGGAATCCTGCTCGTGCCACAAGCCTTGGGCCCCCAGGAGCGGCGGCCTGTCGTGGTGTGTCAGCATGGGCTCGAAGGCACGCCGCACAAGGCCGCGGATCCGGCGACACAAGACCCCGCATATAACCAGTACGGCTGCCGTCTCGCCGAGCGCGGGTTTGTCGTCTTCGCGCCGCAGAACCCGTATCTCGGCGGCAACGCTTTCCGGCAGCTCCAGCGCAAGGCTCATCCGCTCAAGCTGACCCTGTTCTCATTCATCACGCGCCAACACGAACGCATCCTCGAATGGCTGAGCGCGCTGCCTTTTGCCGACCCGGGGCGAATCGGCTTCTACGGTATCAGTTACGGCGGCAAGACGGCGCTGCGCGTGCCCGCCCTGCTTCACGGGTACAAGGTGGTCATCTGCAGCGGCGATTACAACGAATGGATCTGGAAAGTCGCGTCGGTGGACGCGCCGTTCGGCTATATGTTCACCCATGAATACGAAATGCTCGAGTGGGACCTTGGCCGCACGTTCAATCACGCGGAAATGAGCTGGCTCATCCTGCCGCGTCCGTTCATGGTCGAGCGCGGCCACGACGACGGCGTCTCTATCGACGAGTGGGTCGCCTACGAGTACGCGCGCACACGCCGGCAATACGATGCACTCGGCATCGGCGGCCGCACCCGGATCGAATTCTTCGACGGCCCTCACTGTATTCACGGCGTGGGCACGTTCGCGTTTCTGGAAGAGCATCTGCGCCCGGAATGACGGAGGCCGTCGGGCCGGAGCCGCCGGCGGCCTCAAGTGCTGTCGCGCAAGGCTGTTCGGATTCAGAACTTCACGCGAACGCGATAGGTAATGGTGACCTCGCCGTCCTTGGGAATGGCCACGGAGCACACGGCGGAGCGGGCGTCGCGTTTTACGAATGCATGGGAGCTTTCGATGATCTGCCAGTCGCCCTGGAACGGCTCCACGACATCGACGGTGATGTCCTCTTCCTTGTGATTGCGCAGCACGATGCTGTAGGCCGATTCGTGGATATTGTTCAGCAACTGCCGGTAATCGGTCTGCTTACGCTCGCCGACGACGTCGAAGGCGTCCCCGATACGCAGGCGCACGTCTTCGTCCTTGGGCGTGTGCTCGATGCGGTCCTCGCCGGCGAATTGCTGCGCGCCGCCGCTGTCTTTCTGGTAGACGCGCATCACGCCCCCGGGCAGCGGCATGCCAAGATGACTCGCTTCGTCGTTGCGGAACACGAGGAAGACCGCCACGTGCTGCGGCGGCATCTCCGGCATGGCCTGGCTGTAGAAGTACTGTTCGCCGCGGAACTCGTAGGCCTTGCGCACGGCCACGTCTTCCGCCGTGAGCAGGCTTACCTGCTTGCTCTGGTTCTCCTTGAGGGACGTGCGCCGGTCCAGCGTGTAGAGGTGGTATTCGGCGAAAGCCTCTTCCTGCACAGGCGGCTCCGCGGAGGCCACGCGCGCGGCATAGAACGCCACCTCCATTTGAGGCATCTCATCATGTACGCGGTGGACTTCCCCCGCGACCAGTTTCAGCAGCGCGTTGTTATACGGCGCTCCGGACTGATTCGTGAGCGTAACCCAACCCTCGACGGCCATGGCGGTGCTCTCCGCGTTCAAGGTCAACACGTAGTCCGCCTTCCACGAGAGGCCCTCCGTCAAATAGGTGACCTCGACTTCGTGGTCCGTGCCGTCGTTCTGGAGCAACCAGGAAAGCGTCGGTTTCGCAATCAGCGTTTCGGGTATCTCCGGCAGCACGACCGAGCCCGGATGGCCGAGATAGAAGTCGCCGTCTATCTCGTAGATGGGGCCGTTGTTCATGCTGACGAGGCGGGCCGTGACTTCCGAGAACGACAGGTCGTTGTTCTTGTTGACCAGGCGCACCTCGCGGCCCACGTATTTCTCCATGAGCTTTTCGGGGCTCATCAGGTCGAACTCGTAGTTTTGCTCGAGGATATGGAGGCGGCCCGGCGCGGACACCGAAGTCAAGCTGACCGTTTCGGGCCGAATGCTCGACGGAACGTCCATGAACTGAAGCGTGGCTTCTCCCGGCAACAGCTTGACGGAGCGGCGCTCGCGGACCAAGCCAAGATTGTTGTTGTAGACGGTCACGGCCACGTCGGTCTGGTCCGCGACGGTGCTGCGCGCCGACTGCACCCGCTCCGACAGGGTGTCGCGCAGGGTCAGCCCTTCCGGCTTGATTTCCGGCACCTCGACCACCGGGGCGGCGCCGGTTTCAGCGGGTTGCGCGGCGGCCATGCCCGGCGCCGCGGCCAAGACAAGAAAAGTGAGAAAACACAAGTGTCTCATGGGGATGCTCCTCGTTCTCCAGCCTTCAGGCACGATTATACACCTCGGATGCACGGCGCGGACAGCCGGCCGACCCCGTTCGTGATTGGAACGGGCGACGTTTCGCGCCGTCTCATAGACACCGCCAAAGCCACCAAGTTCGTCTGATCTGGTATACTTAGCGGGAAGGTTGCAGGAAGTCGTGTAGTTTGGAGACTAAATGAAGATCGGAGTGGCGAATGTCGACGGGATCCGGACGCTTGTGGCGCCGCTGGACGGGTTCTGGGTAGACATATCTCGCGCGTATCACGGATACCAGCGCATAATCGACTATATCGACGGCCAAGTCATGCACGGCATCGAGGAGATGCTGGCACGAGGGTTGCTCACGCGGTCCTTTCTTGACCGCGTTTTCGACTTCTTGCAGAAGCCTGGCATGCTTTGCGAATACAAGTTGCGCGAGGAGCCCACGCTGCTGCAACCGCTGCGGCCCAACAAAATCATCGCCGTCGGCCGCAATTTCCGCGGCTTTATCGAGGCGGGCGGCTATGATGTCCCCGATGAGCCTGTCTTTCATGCAAAAGCGTCCACCGTTTGCATCGGCCCCGGCACCCCCATCATCGTGAAAGAGCGCTATGGGCGCGTCGACCACGAGGGGGAACTGGCCGTGCTCATTGGAAAACACGCTCAGGACGTGCAACCGGAGCAGGCGCGGGAGTACATCGCGGGGTATACTCTGCTCAACGACATCACGGCGCGGGATATCCAGCGGCGGGACATCGAGCGGGGGTATCCCTGGTACCGTTCCAAGAACCTGGCCACGTTTTGTCCGCTCGGGCCCGTGGTAGCCCTGCCGGAAGGGCTTCCGTGGCCGATCGAAATCGATATCGAGGTGCGCGTGAACGGCGCTGTAAGGCAGCGCGCCAATACCCGGGAGTTCCTTTTCGACTTTCCCCAACTCCTGTCCGCTGTGACGCAGTTCATTCCCCTCGAACCCGGAGACCTGCTTTCCACGGGCACCTCCGAAGGCTCGGGGCCCATCGCGCCGGGAGATATTGTCGAAGTCAGCTCGCCGGAGATTGGCGCGCTGCGCAATCCGGTCGTGTCCGGCGGCACGTGACTCAGCGGTCGAGCGGCTGAACGTCCTCTTCGAAGTACCGGTGAACGGAAGGCGGCAGGAGCCGGTAGTCAGCGGTTGCGATGGCCGGGCCGAAATCGCGGGAATTGTACGTATTCCAGAAGAGGACTGTCTGACCGCTCAACCGTGCTGCCGCCGCATCCGCCAGGATGGCGGCAAACGTCTTCCCCGTGTAGGTGCCCTCAATGGCGAGTCCTTCCTGTTCGCGGGCCAGCCGCACGGCGCGCATGCCCTCTTCCGTGTAGCGCGCGTACTCTCCGCCGTAGAACTCGTCACGGAATTCCAGACGCTCTTCCGGAAACGGAAACAGGGGGAATGACGGGGCCGCCTCATGCAACAGGCGGTTCGCGGCACGAAAGAGTCTGCGTGCCTTGCGCATCGAGGTGAACTGAGGCGGCGTGACGCGCACCGCCACGACGCGCGCGCGCATGTCCGCCGCGACAACGCCAAGCAGCAGGCCCATTGCGGTGCCCATGGTCCCCGACGCGACATAGAGCCGGTCCGGCTCGGGGACCAGGCCCGCCTCAATCTGTTCGCGCAGTTCGAAGGCGGCCGCGACAAAGCCAACCACGCCCAGAGGCGAGGTGCCGCCCGGCGGAATCAGCATGGGGAAACGCCCGTCACGGACCGCGTGCCGGAGGTAGTGGTAGAGCGAGGCGAACACGACGGAGACCACACCGCCGCTATGGTGCAGTTCCGCGCCCGCAACGTAGCTCATGAGCAGATTGCGCCGGACGTAACGCGCGTTCGGCTGCGGGATCAGCATCGAGATGCCGCGCAGCCCCGCCTCGCGCGCGTACAGGACCGTCGCAAGCGCGTGGTTCGAACCGGCGGCGCCGAAGGTCATGACCCATTTCCGGCCGTCGCGCAGCGCCCTTGCGAGCAGGAATTCGAGCTTGCGCACCTTATTCCCGCCGTAGAGCGCCGCGCTGAGGTCGTCGCGCTTCACGTAGAGATGGGGCACGCCGATTTGCCCGCCCACGCGCAGCAGCGGCGCCACGGGCGTTGGGAAATCGCCCAAAGGCAAGTGCGGCAGCGTTTCCGCGAGCCGCGGGTAGCGCGTAAACAGGCTATTCATGGGCCGTTTCCCCTCGTTGCCGGCATGGGACATCCGGCAAGCGCACTCTATCCGATGCAACGCAAGAAGAACAGCAGGAGCACGACGCCTCCCAACGCGATCCGGTACCATCCGAACGGCGCGAAGCTGCGGCGTCGCACGAAGTTCATGAGGAACGCGATAACCGCGTACGCGATGACAAAGGAGACCACGCTGCCAATGCCGATCAGCGCCCATTCCTGCGCGGAGAAACGGAGTCCATGCTTCAGCACGGTCAGCGCGGTCGCGCCCGCCATAGTCGGGACCGCAAGGAAAAAGGAGAACTCAGCGGCGGCGGGCCGGCTCGCCCCGAGCAGCATGGCGCCCACGATCGTGGCGGCGGACCGCGACGTGCCGGGAATCATGGCAAGACACTGGATGCACCCGATAAGAAAAGCGGTTTGAAACGAAATCCCGTGTACGGAAGCGATTCTACCCCCGATGCCGCGATACTCGATGGCCAGCAGGACAATTCCGCCGACCACGAGAGCCAGCGCGACGGTGAGACTGCTGTCGAGCATTGCCTCGATGTAGTCGTTGAGCAACAGGCCCAGCACCGCCGCGGGCAGAAACGCCACAGCCGTCTTCAGCCACAGCGTGAGGGCCGCCCGCGTTCTCGCGCCGCCTCCGAAAGGCCATAGCTCTTTCCAGAAATAGACAACCACGGACAGAATCGCCGGGAATTGAATGATGACGATGAAATCCTTGGCAAAGTCCCCGCTGCCGAGTTTCAAATAATCCTCGACGAGTATCATGTGGCCCGTGCTTGAAATGGGCAGAAACTCCGTGATTCCTTCGACCACGGCAAGAATGGCCGCGTTGAGATAGTCCAAAGGGTCAACTCCTTGCGGCTTCCTGCCGCGCGATATGGGAAATACGCCGCATCAACGACCGGGGCAAGCGCGTTTCGCGCTTGCCAAACTGGATCCCCGCCCATTTCGCCACGTTGATGAGCAACCCCTTCGCCGCGAGGTCTGCGCGGCCCCGTTTCAGGAAGTGCGCCAGCTCGTCCACGATGCGTTTCAGACCGTAACGCATTTCACTGCCCAGTTGCGCGTCGCCGAGGATGCCGTTACGCCGCAACGCGATGCCATTGTCCACGGCCCATACGAATTCGCCCCACACGGTGCGCTCGTGCGCGTGGTAGACAGCGGCATCGGGCTCGTAGACGACCTTGCGGCCTGCATGCAGCAGAGCGCGGCACATGGCCTGGTCCTCGCACATGGGCGCGGTTTCGTCGAAACGGAGTTGCCGCACAAGTTCCGTGCGCAAGGCGGAATTCGCGTTCGAGAACCGGTACGAGCCGAGCGTCAGCCGCGGCATGACGGCCAGTTCGCGTATTTCCCGTGCCGGTCCGTACGTCCATTCCATAGCGTAGCGGCGGAGCGCGCCGACGCCTTCCGGGGCGACTTGCCGGCCGAACACGGCGCCCACGCGCGGGTCCTTGAACCATTGCGTGAGATTCCGGAGCCAGTGCTCGTCCGCGGGGACGGCGTCTTGCGACAGATAGGCGACGATTTCGTGTTGGGCGAGGTCCGCGCCGAGATTGCGCGTGCGCCCGTGGTGAAAGTCGCGCTTGTCGATACGGTGCGTGGCAATACCGCGTCGCGCGGCGAGTTCGAGCGTGCCGTCCGTCGAACCGGAATCGATATGCACGATTTCGACGGGCGCGGGATAGTCCTGGCGGGCAATCAGGTCAAGCCCGCGTTCAAGGCCGGGCAACCCGTTCAGGGTGAGCAGCACTATCGACACCGGCGGCGCCACGACTGGGGTCATCCGCCGGCGCTGGCGCGTTCCGCGGGCGCCTCCAGCGCGTCGATTCGCTTCTGCAACTCGTGCGCGCGGGTCCTGCGGCCCGTGACGCGATAGGCCTCGGCAAGCTGCTTCATGAGATGCAGGTCGTTCGCGTAGCCTTCCATCGCGCGCTCCAGGTAAGGAATCGCCGCGTTCGGGTCGCCGCGCCGCAGGTGCGCCTCCGCGATATAGCGCGGAAACACGGCGTCCGCGAATCCCAGCGCGATGCAGGTCTCTCCGAAATCGATGGCGTCGCGATAGTAACGCAACTCGATGAGCGACCAGAGCGCGTTGATGTAGACCCCGCGCGCGTCCGTGCCCGCGTCGATCGCGGTACGATAGGCCTCAAGAGCTTCCTTCCAGTGCTGCTGCCGGAAATGAAAGTCGCCGGTTACTTTGTGCACGCGCGGGTGGTCAGGCGCTTTTTCACGCGCCCGCGCGATTTCGGCCCAGGCCTCCCGGAAACTGGCGTGATTGAGATAGCTTTCGGCGGCATTCAGGTACGGATTCGGGTCGTGCGCGCGCGCGTAGCCGACGCGCCGCGCAAGGGCCAGGTTGCCCAGCAGCGTCACCGCGAATACGGCCGCAAGAATAACGCCCCAGAGAACGAGGACCAGCAGCGGCTTCTGGAACTGTTTCTTGCGCATGTTACTGCGCCCCTTTCCCGCCTAAGACCACGCGCACCGTGGAGAACATGATCTTGAGGTCGTTCAGCAGCGAGAGGGTGCCGATATACACGAGGTCGTAGCGGAGCCGGTCCGCCGGGTCGGAACTGTACGAACCGAGCACGTGCGACAGGCTGGTCAGCCCGGGCCGCACGGCGAGCCGCCGGTCGAAGAGCGGCAGCTTCTTCGAGAAATCCTCGTGAAAATGCGGCCGCTCGGGGCGCGGCCCGACGAGGCTCATGTCGCCGCGCAGCACATTCCACAGCTGCGGGATTTCATCGACGCGGTGCTTGCGCAGGAAACGCCCGACGGGTGTCACGCGCGCGTCGTTCTTGCCCGCCCAGACGGGGCCGGTCCGGGCTTCCGCGTCGGCGACCATGGTGCGGAACTTGTAAATCTTGAAGACGCGGCCGCGCCGTCCAATCCGTTCCTGCGTATAAAAGACGCCTCCGGGCGACGTTGCGGAAACGGCGGCGGCGGCTACGAGACAAATCGGCGCGGCCAGCAGCAAGGCAATCAGCGCCGCGGCGATGTCTATACAGCGCTTCACGAAGATGTAGGGCCCCTGCGGCTCGCGGCCCGCCACCTCAACGAGCGGCACGCCGCCGATCGCGAGCAGGCTGCTGTGCTGAAAGAGCAGCGTGTCGTGCACGCTCGGATAAACGAACACGCGGCGGCAGTGCTTCTCGCAGAACTCGATAAGTCGCATGAATTCCGGGCTGCTTTTCTCCTCGACGCAGACGATGGCGTCGCGCCGGGGCGCCTCTGCGCCGGCACGTTGCTGGGCCGCCATGCGCGTTCGCGCGCGCGCGGGCAGATATTCGGCGTCGGCGGGCACATCGGGGTTTTCCGTCAGCGCTTTGGCAATGCGCTTGGCCTCGGCCGCCGAACCGAACACGTAAAAGGCCCGGTACAAGGCTTTGAACCGCGTGGCGAGGCTGGTTGCGCCGTACCGCCACAGGACAAGCAACGGCGCACTGAACATCAGGCCCAGCCCGATTTCCCGGCGCGAGATAGCCATGAAATCGCGCGGCAGCAGCGCGACGGACAAGAACGCGAGCACGGCCGCGCCAGCGAGCGCAACGCACGCGTGATAGATCGAGTCAAAGCGGTCGGTGAGGCGGTGCCCGCTGAACGCGTTCGCCACAAAGCCCGAGAATGCATACAAGAGCAGGCACATGATGCGGTCGCGCTGCAACTGCACCAGGCTCACACTGGGCAGCGTTTCGAGCCGGGTCAAGGTGGCGAGGTTCAGACCGACCCAGACGACCAGCAGGTCCGTGAACAGGCACAACACGGGAATCAGCAGCTCTTCGCGGTCTTGCGCGGAACGTGTGTCCATGCCGCTAATTCCCATATTTCGCCGTCATCGTCACGGATGCGCCCGAATGAATTCCAGCGTAAGCCGCAAGCCCTCGCGCAGGTCCGTTCGCGGAGACCAGCCGAGAACCTCGCGCGCGCGGCCGCCCGTGGTGTAGATGCGTTCCACTTCGCCCGGACGTAACGGCGCCAGCGCGGGTTCGCCCTGGAATCCCGTGAATTCCTTCAAGATATCGAACAATTCGCGGACGGACGCGCCGCGCCCGGAACCCAGATTGAGAATTTCGCCGTCGCCTTTTTCCAGTGCCAGCAGCGCGCCCTGCGCGATGTCGCCTACGTACACATAATCGCGCAGCGGCGCACCGTACCCGTACAAGACGGGCGTCTCTCCCTGTAGCATCTTTCCCGCGAGGATCGAACATACGCCCGCTTCGCCGTGCGGACTCTGCCGCGGCCCGTAGACGTTCGGGAAGCGCAGAATCGTGTACGACAATCCGTACATCCTGCTGTAAAGGCGGATGTATTGCTCGACGCAGTACTTGCTGACGCCGTAGTGGGATAAAGGCGCTGAAGGCGTTTGTTCCGAGGCGGGAAGGTGTTCCGGTTCGCCGTAAATCGCGCCGCCCGTGGACGCGAAGAGGAACTTGCGTACGCCTTGTTTCACGCACGCTTCGAGCAGGTTGATGCTGCCGAGGATGTTCGTGTCCGCATCGTATTTCGGGTCCTGCAGACTCTTACGAACATCAATTTGCGCGGCCAGATGATTGACTATCTCCGGGCGTTCCTGCGCCAAGAGGTTCTGCAACTCGCCGCTTCGGATGTCCACCTCGTAGAACATGGCCTGGGCAGGCACGTTGCGCCGCGCGCCGCTGGACAGATTATCTGCAATGACCACTTCGTGGCCCGCGGCCAGATAGACGTCCGCCACGTGCGACCCGATGAAGCCCGCACCGCCTGTCACGAGGATTTTCGCCATACTGCAACCTCCGCGCATATCGATGGCCTTGGAAGGCGCACATCTTAACAGACCAGCCCGGACACCGGCAAAAGACGGGTTCAGCGTTGCGCCGCGGCGGTGTCTTCGAGCACTTGGGCCATCTCGCGCACGGCACGGTCCAGCGTGAAATGCGCGAGCGCGCGGTCGCGCCCCCGCGCGCCCATGGCGCCCGCGCGGCTCGGGTCCTCCAAGAGCGCGCCGATGCGCAGCGCCAGGGCGGCGGCGTCTCCGGGCGGAACCAGAAAGCCCGTTTCCCCCTCGAGAACCGTGTCGCGCGGGCCGCCCCCGTCCGTGGCGATTACGGGCCGCGCCGCGAGCATCGCCTCAACAACGGTGCGGCCGAAGGGCTCCGGGGTGACCGAAGGCAGCACGAGCAGGTCGGCGGACGCCAGTATTCCCGGGATATCCTGACGGATGCCCGTGAACAGCACGCGGTCCGCGATACTGAGTTCTTTGCAGCGCGTGCGCAGTTCGTCCAGATACTCGGGTTTGTTTGAAGCGGCCCCCCCTACGACAACGAACCGCGTTTCAGGATGCGCGGGCAGCACGCGCGCGGCGGCTTCAAGGAACACGTGCTGCCCTTTCCAGGGCTCGAGCCGCCCAATCGTGACGACCACGCGGTCTTCGGTGCTCAGCCCGAACTCCCGGCGGAACGCGCCGCCATCGGGCAAGCGCGCGAAATCGCTGGCGTCTATGCCGTTGAAAACGAGGCTGGGGTCCGCTCCAGACGCGCGGAGCCAGTCCCGCACGGCCGTCGAGTTCGCTACCGGTCGCGCCGCCAAGTGCGCGACAAGCCTCAACATGACCCGCGCGACCTTCGAGTCGGGAACCAGTTCCCGGACATGCCAGACGAGCGGGCGCCGGGCGAGCCGCGCCCCGGCCGCGCCCTGCAGGTTAAACAACGTGTTCACATGCACCACGTCCGCGCGCAACCGGCGCAGGTCCCGCGCCACGCCCGCGGCCGCGGGCCAGAAGTTCGCGAAGTATCGCGCCAGTTTGAGCGGCTGAAGCGCGCGCCGCGGAGCCACGAAAGTCCGCTCGATTACCGGAATGCCCGTATCCCGGTACCTGCCCGCGAGCGGGTCCCCGGAGCGCAGAATCATGGCTGGTGAAAAGCGGTCCCGGGGCAGATGCGTGACCAAGTCGAAGAGCGAGCGGTCGGACCCGCCGCACACGTCGGCGGTAAAATGACAGAAGACAGCGCGAATGGGCCGTGCTTCAGGCACCGGCGGTCTCCGGCGCGGCGCTCGCAGACGGTTCGTCGATCCGGCCGTGCCGCACCAGCGCGGCCGCCATAAGCGTGGACAACGCCAGCAACAGCCAGAACCCCTGCGACATCACCGGCCACTGGAAAAAGTTCTCGAATGTCGAGTGGAACAGGTAGCCCAGCAGCGCAGCCGCCGTACCGACGAAGAGATTGTGGTCCAGTTCGTCCCGCGGCCGGGCGCGCCACTCGCGCACGACCCAGCTGAACCACGTGAACAAGTACAGGCCCAGGGAGCCCAGCATGAGCAGGCCGCCCTTGACCAGGATTTGCAGGTACGCGCTGTGCACCGTGGCGACGGCCTTGGGGGTTGGGCGTTCGCGCGGCACGTACCGCTGATTGCGGACGATTGTTTTTATGTTGTAGTAGCAACCCCACCCGAGACCGCGCAACGGGTATTCGCGAAATATGTACCATGCGGCCCTGTAGTAATTTACCCGCTGATACAGCGAGCGCTCCGCTTTCGTCACGCGCATTTGGCTCATCCGCTCGACGACACCGCCGCCCAGGGTGACCGCGAAAACAACGACACCGCACAGGAGGACTCCCAACACGAGCGGCGTCTTTCGGATCGCAAGAAATACAAAGGCGATCATCACGGCCATCGCCAGCCAGGATGCGCGTGTCTGCGTGAAGACGGCCGCCACCACGCACATGCCCGCGACACCGCATAACAGGAACTGAACGAACCGGTCGCGCGTGGAGAGAATCAGGCCGATTGTGACGCCTGCGCACATCACCATCATCGCGCCAAGCGGCGTCGAACCGTAAAAGGACCCGCTGCGAAACGAGCCGAACTGCACCAGATCGCTTATTTGCTGGACCCCTGGAATGCCGGACGCGCTGTAGTGCTGCAGGATGCCGTGCAGGCCGAGCAGCGCGAACCCGGTCGCGAAACAGGCGAGCAGGCCCACGATTTGCCGGCGGCCCGAGACACGGTGCAGGACCAGCAAATAGAGAATAATGTATTCGGTGAATTGCCGGAAATCCTGGAACACCTTGATGTGGCCATTGCCGTTCAGGACACCGGTCAGCACGGCAACGAATGCCGTGGCAACGTACAGGGCGAGCGATCGCCATGGAAGGAAAGGGCGCGGCTTTTCGCCACGACACAGGAACGCAGTCAGTTCTTTCAGAAACAGGGCAGCGATCAACGCTTCCGGGAAGTTCACAGTCACCTCGAGGAACTCGACCTGCAGAATGTTCAAGGGACCGATGGAGAAGGCGGAGAGATACAGACCCAAGCGCGTATCCCACAGAAACACCAGCCCCACTACCGCCGCCAAGGGAAGGAACGGGAGTAGCAACGGCGAAAGGTCCGCCGCCAAGACCAAAGGAATCGCGGCCAGGCCGGAAACAGTCGCAAGCCCCCAACACGCAAGCAACAGACCGGACTTCCCGTACGGCGCCGTGACAAGCGTGTGCTGCGGCGCGGTCATGACGCTGCTTCTAGGAAGGGGCGCAAGATCAGGCGGTAAGCGACCGAAAGAAACGCGGAGCCAAGCAGTCCCACGAAGGCCGCAAACGCGCCGAACAGGATGGCGCGGCGGAACCGCGGCAGCGGCCACTCCGCGCCTTTCGAGAGCAGCTGCAACTCGGGTTGTTGCAGCGTCTGGGCGATGCGCGCGAACTCCAGCTTTTCCGCGGCGCTCTTGTACGCGGCCGTGGCGATTTCGGAATCCCGGACAATCTTTTCAAGTTCGAGCTTCGTCGCCGCCGATTGTTGCTGCAATCTTACCCGCTCTTCATCGATTTGCTTCAGCAGTTCCCCCAGTTTCTTCAGCTTTGCCTCACCCCCAGCGACCGTCGCCTCCGAAATGGCCACCTCCGTTGCCAGACGCGTGTACACGGGGTTTTCCTGCTCCATCAGGAGCGCTTCCGGTTTCGCCGCTTCGGGGCCGGCGGCTTCGGGCGCGACCGGCACAAGCCCCGACGCCAAACCGCCGCCCAACATCTGGAGCAGCCGCTGCGGCGGTTCCCAGCGCAGTTTGATCGTGGACTCCACTTGCTGCAGCGCGGTCTGGAGCGACGCCACGCGCGCCTCTTCCTGCATGATCTCCTGTTCCGTCTCCCAGATGGAGTCCTGGTAGTTCCGGGAGAGGCTGATCATCAAGTTCAACTGTTCCTGGAGCAGTTCGGGGTTGTTGTTCGTCCAGAAATCGCGCACCCGCTGATCAACGGTAGTGAGTTTGTCCAGTTGCTCCTGCGTTTGCTGGACAAAAGCCTCGACACTCGGGCCGTGCCGTGTTGTCTGGTAGCGTTGGGCCGCTTTCACGCATTCTTCCGCCCAGACGTCTACAAGCAACTTTGCCTGGGCCGCCGACGACCCCTTCGCCAAGAGCTTGAGAATAGGAGACTGGATGGTCTCGTAGGGGGTTTCTTTTGCGATGGTGATCTCGTACTGCAGCGCGTTGTGAAGCGACCAGAGATCTTCCATGGTGTCCGGGCCGTACTCGCCGTTTTCGTCCGCGTTGTATTCCTCAACCCGGGCGTTATAGGCATCCAGGGTGGACTGCAACACCTCGTCGCTGACACAAAGCAGCGACAGGGTGGTCGGATCCAGCGGTTCGGCGATCATCTGGGCAAGTTCATCCATTTCCGTTGTGCCGGTGCGCAGCGGGAGCGGCGACAGGACGAGATACGCCGTCGAAGCGACGGAATTGGTCGTCTTGCCCGCAACGGCGCCAAGAAGACCCAGGGCAAGCGTCGCAAGCAGGATTGGTATCCAGTCTTGGATGAGGCAGGCCACCGCCTTCTCAAGATTGAACGAGAGCCAATTCCGCGGCGGAGGGACGTCTGACATGTGTTATCTCCCCGAGAACA
>JAGMZX010000087.1:0-10188 GCA_018005585.1 Candidatus Hydrogenedentota bacterium
GCGCCCCACTTTCCGCTCATTGTGCCGGAGAAGTACTGGGAAGGATACAAAGGCAGAGTGGCGATGCCGGAGATTCCGGAAGGGTATCTCGATTCGCTGCCCCGCAATTACAGGCACCTGCGGATCGGATTCAACATGGAGGATGTTCCCGAAGACATCGTCCGGAAGGGGCGTGAACTGTACTACGGACTCGTGCAATGGGTGGATGAAGAGATTGGCAAGGTGCTTCAGGCGCTGGAAGAGGCAGGATTGGCCGAAAATACCGTTGTTGTTTACACGGCCGACCACGGCGAGAACATGGGGGAACACGGCCTGTGGTGGAAGAACTGTCTTTACAATTCCGCGGCGCGGGTGCCCCTGATTATGCGATGGCCGGGCCGTTGGCCCAGTGGCCAGCACCGGGCGGGCGCGTGTTCGCTCGTGGACGTCGTGCAAACCATCGCGGACGCGAGCGGGACGGCCGTGCCGGAAGATTGGGACGGCACTTCCATGCGGAAGTGGCTCGAAGATCCTGCGGCGAAATGGAAAGACCTTGCCGTAAGCGAGTATTACGGGCACAACATTGCTTCGGGCTGCGCGATGATCCGCATGGATTCCTTCAAGTACGTCTATCATACGCGTCCGGCCGCGAGCTACGCGCCGGAACGGGAACTGTACGACCTGGGTACAGACCCGGGCGAACTGAAGAACCTCTCGGGCATGCCGGAGCATCAGGAACGGATTGCCGCACTGCATGCGCGCCTGATTGAGGAACTCGGCGAAGACCCCGAGGAAACGGAATTGCGTTGCCGGGCGGACTATGCGCGCGGCTATAGTCGCGCCGCCGGCGGCCGAGACAGGCACGGCCGGCGGGATAGAGGCTAGTGATTGCAGGCGTCTGCCGCTTGCGTGCCGCAACTCGCGCGCCTGCGCGCGGTGTTGGAACGCAGGCTGGTCAGGCGAGAACAGGAGGATCCGTATTATGCGTTTGGTTCTAACCGCCTTCATGTGCGCTGTCGTGTCTCTGGCTTATGCCGAACCTGCGAACCTGGCGTTCACGCAGGCAGGTGACGAAACATATACATTCGACACGGGAGTCCTCCGCGGGACCTTGCGCAGCGAGGGCCGGTCGCTTGGACTATCGCCGCTCGAATACGTGCCTACAGGCGCCCGCCTCGACGGCAACAACTACGGGCTCTTCAGCCACTACCGGGTGTTTACTGCCAACAAGCGGTATGGCGCTGGAGCATGGGAGTGGCCAAGCACCTCAGCGCTGCTGCCGGACGGCGCGGTGGAAGTGCGCTGGCCTGCCGCGGAAGGCCGGCCGTTCGCAATGTCCGCCGTCTATCGCTGGAGCGCGCCGGACACCCTCGATTTGACGACGTCTGTCACGGCACACGAGGACTTGAAGGCTTTCGAATCGTTCGTGGCCTCATACTTGACGGAAGCGTTTCCAGCCAGCGTCGTATATGCTAAAGCCGGGGCCGCCGACGCGCCCGCGTTTGAAACGACGGAAAAGGACAAGGGAGACTGGCAGGCGTTTCCGCGCGAGCGCGCCGCGGTTTCGATCATTAAGGATGGACGGTGGGACATCGAGCCCAATCCGGTCGATTGGGCGATCCGCAGCGATTTTGCCGTGCCGCTTGGCTTGCGCCGCAATCCGGAGTCCGGGTTATGCGCCGTCGTCATGGCGTGGCCCGGAGACTGCTTCGCCGTCATGACGCCGCACGCGGGCGAGGGCCATCGCTCTGTGTATCTCTGTCTGTTCGGTCGCGATGTAGCCTCGGGCGAAACGGCCGTGGCGCACGCCCGTCTCGTTGTGCGCGTCTTGAACAAGGACGAGGACGCCGTCGCGCTCTACGGGTCCTTTAACGAAAAGAGACAGGCCCAGTGAGAGGTGACAGCGCACTCGTTCGCATGGCCTTGACGCTTGCCGTGACGTGCCTGCCGTGCGCTTGCTGCCGTGTACAGGACGCGAACGCGGATGTATCGCCGTCGTATCCACAGGCCACGCTGACCGTCGATACAACCGGCCCGTTTGTGCCTTATAGCCCGATGATTCTTGGCGGGTTCCTCGAACATTTTGATCATCAGGTCTATGGCGGCGTGTTTGATCCCGGTTCGCCGCTCGCGGACGACCGCGGCCTCCGCAAGGACGTCATAGCGGCGCTGCAAGAATTGAAAGTGCCCATCGTTCGCTGGCCGGGCGGATGCTTCGTCAGCGGTTACCACTGGGAAGGGGGCGTCGGGAAAGAACGCAAGCCCACGGACGACATGGCGTGGGGAGTGATCGAGCCGAATACGTTCGGGACGGACGAGTTCATCGGGCCTTGCCGGGCGGCCGGCTGGCAGCCGTATATCTGCAACAACGCGGGCAACGGCACTATCCCCGAAATGCGGAACTGAGTCGAGTACTGCAACGGCGTTCAGAATTCCTATGCGCAATTGCGCGAAGACAACGGGTTCGCCCAGCCGCATCAGGCCGCGTTGCGCGGCTCGCTCGGGTCTATCCTCGCGGCGTAGCGCTGCCTTTTCGATGCGGCGCAGAAGAAGGAATAGCCAAATGCTCTTTCACATGCTCATTCTCGTCAGCGTGCTGGTGTATCCGGCTTTTCCGGCTGCGGCTCAGGATCCTTCCAGAAGCGACACACTCTGGTACGCGCAGCCGGCGGAAAAATGGGTGGAGGCGTTGCCGGTGGGTAACGGCCGGATCGGCGCCATGATTTTCGGCGGCGCGCCGAAAGAGCGGTTCCAGTTGAATGAAGAGAGCCTCTGGGCCGGCGCGCCGTGCGACGTGTATCCGGACGGTTATCGCGAACACCTCGCGGAAGTGCGGCGACTGGTATTGGCCGGAAGAATCGACGAAGCGCGCGAGTTGGGACTGAAAACGATGACCCAGTCCCCGACGTCGTTCCGGTCCTACGAACCCCTCGCCGATCTGTGGATAGAAGCGGACCACGGGCCTGACATTGCCGGCTATCGCCGGGAACTCGTGCTGAATACCGGCATCTCCACGACCACGTATACCGCCGGGGGCGTGACTTATGTGCGCGAAGCGTTCATTTCGGCCGTGGACGATGTGCTTGTCGTGCGGCTGTCCGCGTCAGAACCGGGAAACATCAATGCCCGAATCTGGCTGACCCGCGAGAAGGACGTGGCCGTTACCGCGCCGGGCAACGACATGCTGCACATGGACGGGCAGGTTGTCGATATCGCCTCGCCCGAGGGTTACGACGACAACGCGGGCGGCTCCGGTCCGGGCGGTGCGCACATGCGCTTCGCCGGGCGGCTGCGCGCCGTGACACAGGGCGGTCAAGTCCGTGGCGATCGAGACAGGCTGGTGATTGGCGGGGCCGATGAGGCCCTTCTCTTGTTCACGGCCGCGACGGACTATTCGCTCGAAACGATGAATTTCGACCGCTCCATCGATCCAGGGAAGACCGCCGATGCCATTCTGGAGAAGGCTTCCGGCAAGCCGCGGCAGCAACTGCGCGCGGACCACGAGCGCGAGCATCGTGCCTTGTACGAGCGCGTCACTATCGACCTGGGTACGAGCAATGCGGACGGGTTTCCCACGGACCGGCGGCTGGAGCAAGTGGAAGAGGGCGCGCCGGACCCGGGCCTCGTGGCGTTGTATTTTCAATACGGGCGCTACCTGCTCATGTCCAGTTCGCGCGCGCCGGGACGATTGCCCGCGAACTTGCAGGGCATCTGGAACGACAGGATGTGGGCGCCGTGGGAATCCGACTATCATCTGAACATCAACCTGCAGATGAACTACTGGCCCGCGGATGTCTGCAATCTACCCGAAACGGTTGAGCCGCTGGCTGGATGGCTTCGCGGACTCAGCGAGCGCGGCCGCGTTTCCGCGCAACGTCTGTATGACGCGGACGGCTGGGTCGCGTTTCACGCCACGAACCCCTTCGGGCGCACCACGCCCTCGGGTTCGAACGCGGGCTCGCAATTCGACAACGGCGTGCTCGACCCGCTCGCGGGCGCGTGGATGGCCATGACCCTGTGGGACCACTACACGTTTACCATCGATCTCGAATTCCTGGAAAGCGAAGCCTATCCGGTCTTGAAAGGGGCCAGCGAATTCATTCGGGACTATCTCGTCGAGCACGGCGGCATGCTTGTCATTGTGCCGTCCACATCGCCGGAGAACTCCTATATACATCCGGAGACGGGCGAGCCTGTACGCATCACGTGGGCGTCGACGCACCACATGATGATCGTCCGCGCAATCTTCGAGGCGGTTATTGAAGCGTCGCGTATTCTCGATGCCGATGCGGATTACCGCGATGACCTTAAGGCCGCCCTTGCCAAGCTGCCGCCGATCAAAATCGGACGCAACGGCACGATTCAGGAATGGGTCGAAGATTATGAAGAGCAGGAACCAGGCCACCGGCACATGTCACATCTTGTCGGGTTTCATCCTCTCGCGCAGATAACGCGGCATGACGCCGCGCTCTTCGACGCGGCGCAGAAGACCATCGAATACCGTTTGGCCCACGGCGGCGGGCACACCGGCTGGAGCCGCGCCTGGATCGTCAACCTCTGGGCGCGCTTCGGCCAGGGTGACCGTGCCTGGGAGAACGTGCAGGCGCTGCTAGCGAAATCCACGCTGCCCAACCTGTTCGATACCCATCCGCCGTTCCAAATCGACGGCAACTTCGGCGGGACCGCGGGAATCGCGGAGATGCTGCTCCAGAGCCACGCGGGCGAGGTGGAATTGCTGCCCGCGCTGCCTGCCGCGGTACCGGACGGCAAAGTCACCGGTCTGTGCGCGCGCGGCGGCTTCGAAGTCGCCATCGAATGGCGGGACGGCGCGTTGCGGGGCGCCCGAGTCACATCGTTGCAGGGGCAGCCGCTGCGGATTCGCTACAAGGATTTGACGGCTCTTCTTGAAACGGCTGCTGAAAAGGTGCTCGAATTTGATCATAATCTTCAACAATTGTGAGCGTGTACCGGGACTTGAAGGTCAGTGCACATGAATTCCACCCCCGAAATCCTCGTACTGGGCGCTTACGGGCTTGCCGGGCGCGCCATCGTTCAGCGGCTGGCCGAAAGAACCAATTATTCAATCGCGGCGGCGGGCCGTAGGCACGACAAGCTTCAACGCGTTTTGAAAACGCTCGACAGCCGGCGTGTCCGCGTACTCGTATTCGACGCGACAGACGAAACCCGATTACGGGGGGCCTGCGCGAGTGTGGCGTTCGTTATCAACGCCGTAGGCCCCTTCTCGCGCGACGGCACCGCCATTGCGCGCACGGTGATCGAGTGCGGCAAGCCCTATCTCGACTGCGCGAACGAGCAACTGCACTATCGCAACCTTTCCGCGCTCGATTCCCTGGCGCGCGAATGCGGCGTGCCGGTGATCACCGCGGCCGGCGCGATTCCGGGGCTTTCGACACTGCTGATTGCGAATGTCCTGCGCCAATTGCCGGATGCAACGGACGTGGATTGCTGCTGGGCGCAGTTCCGGCACGCATACGCGGATTCCGGGCTGGCTTCGATGATGGGCGGCATACTCGAAGCCGTGGACCGGCCCGTTGCACTGCATCTGGGCGCCCCCGCGCCCGTGACCATTGGCGGGTTGTCTCGTGACTGGGATATGCCAGCGCCCTTTGGCAGGAAACGGTTACTCGAAGTGCCCACCATCGACACATTGACGATTCCTTGCCGTTTCCCGCTCCAGGAATTCCACACCTGGTTCTACATGGGTGACCTGCCCACGTGGCTCCTGGCGATCGTGCGCGTCCTCCAGCCCGACAAGCGGAAGTGGGCTTACAGGCTCATCGAGCAGGTCATGCGCCGCGTCAATGACCGCGATACGGCGAAAACCATCGCCGCCGGTGTGGGGCCCGAATGTCTGCTGCAGGTCGAAGCGCACGGCGCGGGTCAAACAAAGAAGGCCTCGATGATGTTCCGCGACGGCGCGGTTGCTACGGCGTGTCTTCCCGTACACATCGCGGACCGCTGCCTCCGGGGCGGGTGCGGCGAAACAGGCCTGCTTACACCGCTGGATGTCGTGAGGCCGGAAGAGATGAAAGTAGTGGCTGATGGCGCGCTGCTCTGCTCGGAAGCGGTATAACCTGAAATAAGTTGCCAGGCCGTGCTGACTCCCGAGACTATTCACATGGTTCTGTAGCTCGTCTGGACTGGAGGCAAAGACTACTGTCTAAAAGGGGTACGCGCGATGAACGCGTTGCGAAGATTGAGGATGCCCGTAATACCGTCCAAGATACGAGAGCGCTGAGCACTGAATCCCCGCAAGAAAAGGCTCTTGGGGTAAAGGAAGCTTCATTTTCCGGGCGGGAACCGATTGAGGGACAGGGTGTGGAAGTAAGCATGAGTTCACGTGTCCGTGCTTCCCTGTCATGTCCTCGCGTGGGCATGGTGCGCGGACGTGAAACGCGACTTGGACTCAAGATTCCGGCTAAAGGAAGATGCGGCGGATCTGGGCCTCGTAGGCCTGGACAAGGATGCGGTTGCCGTCAGGGTTGAGGTGGCAATGGTCGTTGAACAGGGTCTCGCCGGGAATGCCGTGGGGTTCCGCGGCGTTGACGGCCGCCTCGACGTCGGCAAGGGGGACGCCGTATTGCGCGGCGAGTTCGCGGATGATGCCGTTCTCGATGTCTGAGGTTTGGTGGCGCGTGGCGCGGCACAGCACGCGCTGCGCTGCGCGGCGGCCGTCTTCGTACCGGCCTTGGCGGAAGAGCGCCAGCGCCTCTTCGTAGGCGGCTCGGTCGGGTCCGAACAGGTTGGGCCGCATCAGGTTGGACGGAACCGTGCCGATGACGATGGGCACGCGCGCGTCGCGGCACGCTTCGATGATCGCGGCAAGGTTGGCCCGGTACGCGCGCATGCGCGCTTCTTTTTGCGTGTCGGTATAGATGTAATTCCAGGTCTTGCCGGTGTCGGGGGACGATTCGGCGAGGGCTTCCTGCCGGCGGCGCGCCTCTTCGATCGCGCGCAGGCGCCGGGCCGCTACGCGGTCGCGGATGAACCGGTACAGCGCCGAGTGGCTGAGCATTTCCTGCAGCCAGACGGTTTCGCGCCGGGCGATGGCCAGCTGGTCGAGTTCCTCGAATTCGTTGTGCCCCGAGTAGACCATGACAAGATCAGGTTGATAGCCAAGCACCTCGCGCGCGACGAGGACAAGCCGGTGGCTTCCGTAGGACAAGCCGCCGCAGTTGATGATTTCCGCGGCGTCGATGCCCGGCAGCGTGCCGGCGAGGCGCTGCGCCAGCAGCGGAAACTCGTAGTCGAGATAGTTGACGGAAGAGCCTCCGAGCGCGAATATGCGGAAGGTGCGCGGTGGCTTCTCCCGGCGGAAAGTCTGTGCGCGGAAGGAAACGGTCTTGTGCGGGTTGGTAACCATCATGGCGGGATTGCCGGGCTCGGGGACAAAGAGCCGGCTTTGTCCGGTGAATCCCTGGCCGATATCGACGGTCAGCGGCGGATGCCAGACTTCGTGGAAGCGCGCGGCCGTTTCCAGCAGGCCCAAGCCGGCCAGCACGGGAATGATTATCAACAGAATCGTCTTTGGCAGGCTGGCGCGCGGGCGGTCCTGCGGTGACGAGGCAGTATCGGAATGCGGAGAGGACGTCATGTTCGTTCCTTGCGCGCCGATTATGCTAAATGCCATGATTCGAAACAATGCAGGCGCGGTTGCCGCCGCCCGAACCATCATCATGACGGAGGTCGAGGACCGCGGCGGCCGCCCTTTTCCGGGAGACGGATGTGGATTCTAAGTTGAACGCGGAAGCAACGGGTTCATTGCGGCGTTCATGGGCATGGGTGGTGCTTGGCGCAGTTATCGTTGTCGGGGCGCTGGTGCGTGTACACGGCATCGCGACCGAATCGGTGTGGTGGGACGAGTTTACGAGCATCATGCACCTGGCCCCACCCGCAGAATGGGAAGCGGACCCGCATTACACGCAATGGAACCAGTCGGTAATTCGCGAAACGGCGCCGAACTTGCTCGCGTTCCTGAAACAGAACCGCACGCTTGACCCGGCGACTATGCCGATGTACTACATGCTGGAATACGGCTGGCACAAGTACGTGGGCCGCACGCCGGGTTCGCTGCGTTGGATTTCCGTCATTTTCGGCACGTTGCTGATCCCGCTGGTCTATTTCTTCGGACGTGACCTTGTCGGCAGGAATGCAGGCCTGATCGCGGCGGTGTGCCTTGCCCTGTCGCCGATCCATCGCCAGTTTGCGCAGGAAATCCGCATGTACGCCCTGATGACGCTGCTGTCGCTGCTGTCGGCATACACGTTCATGCGGCTGCTCCGGGGCGGCGAGCGAAGATGGTGGGCGTTGCACGGTCTCTCGAATCTGCTTCTGTTCTGGACGCATCCCTTCGCTCTGCTGCTGCCCTTCGTGGAAGGCGTGTTCTGGCTTGCGTTCCACACGCGGCGCTTCCGGCAACTCGTCGTGTGGGGCGCCATGAACGCCGTGCTGTTCGTCCCCACCGCGGTCTACATGAGTTCCATTCGCTTCTGGGCCGCGGATACCACATCGGGCTGGCTGAAACTTCCGTCGTTTGTGGAGTTCATCGGCGACCTGTTTGCCGACGACTGCGCGGGCATGACTTGGCAGTTGGCGCCGTTACACATGAAATGGGCGCCCCTGGAAACGACTTGGCGCATGTTGGCAGGGCCTGACGTCGCGCGGGTCATCGTCTCGGCGATGATGCCCGTGGCCGGCCTGACGCTGGCGGGCTTTCTTCTCGCCGCCGTATGGTTGTGCGTGGCGTCGGCAAACCGGAGAGCCATGACGGGGCCTGAACTGAACCGCGAGCGCGTGGGGGCGTGGCCGTTCTTTCTCGTACTGTGGTGGTTGCTTCCGGCGGTCGTCATCTATGCGATTTCCGTGACGTGGCGGCCTTGCATCATGCCGCGCTACACGCTGCCGAGTTCGCTTGCCCTGTATCTCATACTCGGCGGGGCCGTGGCCGCGTTGCCGGCACGGTGGGGCCGCGCGCTGGCATCCGCGGCCGTGGTTGCTGCCTTTGCCTACCAGCAGATGCTGGTCTTCGCGGGACCGCGCCATCCGGACTACCGGGGCGCAGCGGTGCAAATCCGTGCGGAGGGGCGCTCCGACGACCTCGTTCTTTCGCACCACTGGCTGTGGAAACGCGTACTCGCCTACAACTTCGGCCCGTCTACGCAGGTGGTTTCCTACGCGGATGACTGGGACACACTGGCGGAACTGTGCGCCACATTCCTCGCGCTCCAGTTGCCGTCGCAGGACGGAGAGGGACGGACTCGCGGCGTCTGGGCCGTCATCATGCGTGATTATTTCCAGTCGGGCGGCGTGGTTCCGTTCGAGCAGGAATTGCGGCGGCGCGGTCTGGAATTCGACATGGACGAGTACGGCGGCATTCAGCACGTGCTGCTCTATCGGGTGTGGCGAGGTCCGGCGGCCACGACGGGTATCGAGGCCGGCTTGCCGCTGAACGAGGACCTGCCGAAGGAACTGGGCGACCTTGCCCTTGAGTTCTGGCGTTACGGGCAGTACCCGGTCGCGGTGTCGCTGTGCAAGCGCGCGCAACAGGTCAAGCCCGATTATGCACGGGCTTTTTCATACGAAGGCATGGCCCTGAAGGAAATGGGAGACAAGGAGGGGGCGCTGACAGCCTTTCGCCGCGCCGTCGAACTCGACCCGCATGGCTATCCTTGGGACATCATAAACATCGGGAACCTCCTGCTGGACCTGGACCGGCATGATGACGCCATCGAGGTGCTCAATCAGGCGCTCAAGGAACTGCCGAACGATTCCTGGGCCCATTCGTGTCTCGGGCTGGCTTATCTGGGCAAAGGCGAAGTGGTTTCGGCAATTGCCGCGCTGCAAAAAGCCATCGAACTCAATCCGAACGACGAACGGCCGCGGCATTACTTGGAAGTGGCGCAGGAGATGCTTCAATTACAGCAACCCGCGGCCGCGGCGCCCAACCTCTGAGACTGCCCATGAAACGTATGCTTCGATTGGGCTGCTTGGCCGTCTTCGTCGTTCTGTGGCTAATTGTCGGTGCTATTGCGTTCGAGGTCTACCACGTCTACCGCTGGCGGCAGATCGAAGAGAATAACGTGTACGTTCGCGCCCGCTACGGTGCCATACCCTGGCCCACAGCCGCTCAGGACGTGTTTCAGGATCAGGCTCGGCTCGCGGAAATGGAGGCCCAGGCGGCAGCGCACG
>JAGMZX010000087.1:10288-14029 GCA_018005585.1 Candidatus Hydrogenedentota bacterium
ATTTCAATACCGACCGAATCGAGGTTTTGAACTGCGGCATTTCCGGCCTGAACGTCATGAAGGAGCGGATGCGCCTCGCGGATTATCTTGCGCTTGAGCCTGACCTGCTGATTATCTACGAAGGCGTGAACGACATTTGCCATATCCACTTTCCGCGCTGGGTCGGCGAAATGACCCCGCTGCAACAACTGCTGCGGCGTTCCCGCGCGTTTACGTATTACTTCAACCGCTGGCTTGCCCCGCCGGAGGAGCGGATGCGAGCGGAACTCGAATCCGGCACGCTCGCGCAACTGCTTCAGATTCGGAACTATGCCCGTGCGCGCGGCATTGAGACGGCCCTGTGCAGCTTTGCCTATCCCGATATCGGGGCCCTTAGCGCCGACGAACGCGCCTACTATGACTTCTACAACTGGAAGGATTGGGGCGGACGCTACGTGACGTTCGACACCTATTGCCGGGTGGTGCGTCTGTTCAACGCCTCATTGCGGGCCATGTGCAGGAAAGAAGGTATTCTGTACATCCCCGTGGAAGAACGCGTCACGGGCGGCGCGGACGTGTTCGGCGATATCTGCCACATGAAGAATGTGGGCATTGAGCGGAAAGCAGAGGCCGTTTTCGAGGCGATCAAGGGGTTTGTTGGGGCGCGTTTTTCGCGGGGCTGAGGGGTGAACCTGATTTGACATGCGCTATCTTGCCGTGCTATTGTCCAGGAAGTCTGTAGGGTATATTGATAATGCTCACGAGCAAGACCAAGTATGGACTTAAGGCACTGGTGGTGCTCGGGCGGATGTACGCAAGTGGGCGCGTCATCTCCATCGGTGAAATCGCCGAACGGGAGAACATCCCGCTGAAATTTCTGGAGACCATCCTTGTAGAGTTGAAAAACCGCAGTATTCTAAGGAGCAAGCGAGGTCCTGGCGGCGGCTATATGCTGGCAGAGGACCCGGAAGTCATCTCGCTTGCAGACGTGATCCGCTGGTTGAACGGTCCGCTGGCGCTGGTACCATGCGCCAGCGAATTTGCCTACCAGCCCTGCGAAGAGTGCAACAACGAGGAAACCTGTGGAATTCGTCTTGTCATGAAGGAGGTGCGGGCGGCGACGGTGAAGGTGCTTCAGACGAAGACGCTTGGGGAACTGGTGCGCCGGAGTAACGAGGCCTCCGGTTACGAAGACGCGCCGATGTATTACATCTAGGCAGAAAGGAACAAGTCTCGGCGGCGTTTTGCTGTACCGACTTATCATATAAATTCTATGGGAAATATGCATAAAGGGCGTGGGAATGAGCAAGAAGGTCCAAGGCACGGTGGATGGTGAAGAAAGCACGGCGCTTGATGACGAGACGGCGGCGAGGGTCCTCGCCGCGATACGTTCGCTCCGTTACGGAGCGGTCGAGGTGACGGTGCATGATTCGCGAGTCGTTCAGATAGACAAGAAAGAAAGGATTCGCGTGGGGCGCTCTTGATAGCGCCCGTCAGGGCGCCATTAGGCATCTCTTGTGCCAACCGGAACACCGGCGGCGTGAAACAGGCAGTGCAGAAAAAGATTTGGAGTGGCAGTTCGACCGGTCAACCGGAGACCCCCCTCGACCGCGAGGAGACCGACATATGAGAAGGAGGATTTGGTGGATCGCCCTTGCCTCCGTGTTGGGCGTGGCGTTCTGGCAACCGCGCGCGCCTGCGCAGGAACCGCCGCCGCCCGGGGTGGCTGCGCCGGCCTCGCAGGAGGAACTGCGTTCCCTGCGGGAAATGGTGAATCAATTGAACGAGCGCCTGGAGCGTTTCGAAACACGAACGACGGGCGCGCTTCCGTCCCCGGCGGTGGAAACCGCGCCGTCTGAATTGCAGACCTTGCGCGACCAGGTTTACGAGTTGAACAAGCGGCTGCGCCAGCTTGAGGTGCAGACGGAGACGGACAAGGCGGCAGCCGATGCAACGGCGAAGAAAGTGCCGGTGGTAACGGCGGCGACCGATGGTTTTTCGATAACTTCCCCGGATAAGGCGTTCCAACTGAGGATCGGCGGACGGATTGCCTACGATGTGGCTTTTTTTAAGCAGGACAAAAGACTCGAAAATGCTGTTGGTGACGAACAAGATGGAACCGGTTTCTCCTATGCGCGCCTTCGGTTGACCGGCCGCATGTGGGAGAACATCTCCCACAATTTCGAGATAGATTTCGCTGGCGAGTCAGGGCAGGACACACCCATTTTTCGCGACGTCTATTTGCAGTTCGAGAAGGTTCCTTACTTTGCGGGAAGGGACTTCACCTTCCGTGTGGGGCACTACCGCGAGCCTTTCAGCCTTGAGGAACTGATACCGGTGGTGTACCGGACATTCAATGAGCGTTCGTTGGCCAATGTCTTGGTTCCAGGCCGCAATGCGGGTATCCAATTGAGCGACGCTCTCCTCGGGGGACCGAAACGGGAGCGGCTCACATGGGCGATAGGCGCGTTTAAGGAAACGGACAACTGGCCGAGTAGTAACGACTCAGACGAGGACCAGGGGTATCAGATTACCGCGCGCGTGACGGGCTTGCCGTGCTACGGGGACGAGGGACGCAAACTACTGCATCTCGGGCTCGCCTACAGCCACCGTAATCCTGACGGTGCCCGGTTGAGTTACGGTGCGCGGCCGGAATCCCGCTTGGCCCTCTTCCGCTATGCCGACCCGGACAATCTGCCCGTGGGGTTTCGTCTTCGCGACGCTCGCGCGGACGACGTGGACCTTCTCGGTCTGGAAATCGCCGCTGCATACGGTCCTTTCAGTATACAAGGTGAATACATCCGCTCAGATGTGGACACGATATTCGGCGGAGACGTGGCCTTCGACGGCTACTACGCGCAGGCCACGTACTTCCTGACCGGTGAATCCCGGCCCTACCGCAATGACCGAGGCACTTTCGACCGGGTCGTTCCAGATCGTCCTTTCGGTTGGAAGACCACTTCGGGCTGGGGCGCATGGGAAGTGGCGGCCCGGTACTCCGGCGTGGACTTGCAGGACGGGCCCGTCCGCGGCGGCAAACACGAAAGCCTGTCGCTTGGCTTGAATTGGTATCTCAATCCGAACGCGCGCATCACCTGGAACTACACGCACAACGACGTCGAGCATGACCTCTACGACGGCAGCTTTGACATACTGCAGACCCGTTTCCAATTTGAGTTTTAGGACGCAAGACAACAAGGCATTACTTACGAGGGGCATAACAGCCCGCGAGGGAGACTTGAATCATGAAGCACTTGAAGCACATCGCGAAGAAACGGCCTGCAAAGGCCGAATCCCTGTTGGTTCTCCATCAGAAGGTCGAGATCTTCGCCGCGCTGGCCGAAGCCATCGGGACGCTAGCGGAGTCCGTGAGCGCGTGGCTCGACCTCTCATCGGAAGAATAGCCGAAGCGGAGCCATTGCGGACAACACGGGCGAAGGCTGTGGCCCTTGCTCGAGAAGGAGGCGAACACATGAAATCGAATGCCTGGAAATGGGGCACAGCGGCCGTTGTCGTGTTGCTGCTGGCCGGACTCGCGGCCGCGGAACGTCAGATCCTGAACGTATCCTACGACCCGACGCGCGAACTGTATGCCGATTTCAACGCCGCGTTCACGAAGTATTGGAAAGAGAAGACCGGCGAAGATGTGACCATTCAGCAGTCGCACGGGGGCGCGGGCAAGCAGGCGCGCGCCGTGATCGACGGGCTCGAGGCCGACGTAGTCACCCTTGCGCTTGCTTATGACATCGACGCGATTTCGGA
>JAGMZX010000087.1:14129-19165 GCA_018005585.1 Candidatus Hydrogenedentota bacterium
TGCGTATCTCGAGTACCTGTATTCGCCGGAGGGGCAGCGCATAGCCGCGAAACACTATTACCGCCCGCGCCACCCGGAGCACGCGGAGCCCGCGGACGTTGCGCGTTTCCCGCAAGTCACCCTGTTCACGATCGACGATGTTTTCGGCGGCTGGCAGAAAGCGCAGAAGGACCACTTCGCTGATGGCGGCATTTTCGACCAGATCTACACGCCGGGACGATGAAATGAGGAAGCGAGAAAACAGCGGACGGGCACGCCGCGGACTCGCGTGTGCCGTCACCCGGCTCGGGGCCAGGCGCGTCTCGTTCGAAGACTCGCTCGCCGGGGCCAGTCCCCGTTCTGCAGGAGTGACCGGATGATGAGATGGCGGCAATTCAGCGTATTGCCCGGTTTCGGGCTGACGCTCGGCTATACCATGCTCTACCTCAGCCTCATCGTGCTGATCCCGCTTTCCGGTTTGTTCCTCAAGACGGCCACGATGACTTGGTCGGACTTCTGGGGCGCCGTGACAGACCCGCGCGTGCTGGCCGGATACAAGCTGACGTTCGGCGCGTCGCTGATCGCCGCGCTGATCAACGCGGTGTTCGGCTTCATAGTGGCGTGGACGCTCGTGCGCTACCGCTTTCCCGGAAAACGAGTCGTGGACGCGATGGTCGACCTCCCGTTCGCGCTGCCTACCGCCGTGTCGGGCATTGCGTTGACGGCCATCTACGCGCGCAACGGCTGGATTGGCAAACCGCTGGAAGCACTGGGCATCCAGGCGGCGTTCTCGCCGATCGGCGTTGTTATTGCGCTGACTTTCATCGGACTGCCCTTTGTCGTGCGCACGCTGCAACCCGCACTGCAAGACCTCGATCCCGAATATGAAGAGGCCGCGGCGAGCCTGGGCGCAACCCGGTTTCAGACGTTCAGAAAGGTGATTGTGCCGGCGATCATGCCCGCGTTGCTCACGGGTTTCGCGCTGGCCTTCGCGCGGGCGATAGGCGAATACGGTTCCGTCGTGTTCATTTCCGGGAACATGCCCATGAAAACCGAGATCGCGAGCCTGCTGATCATCGCGAAACTGGAGCAATACGACTATGCGGGCGCCACGGCCATCGCCGTCGTCATGCTGATCGCTTCCTTCGTGCTGCTCTTTGGCATCAACCTGCTGCAATGGTGGAGCACCCACCGCTATACAAAGGGCGCGTGACATGTCCGCTTCGGCTCCGGTGTCCCAACGTGCGACGCGCTTAGTGTGGCGCAATCCGACGGGCGAGCCCTGGTGGGTGAAGATGCTGTTGATCGGCATCAGCATCCTCTTTCTCGGGCTTTTCCTGCTCGCGCCGCTTGTGGCCGTGTTCACGGAAGCATTGCGCAAAGGCGTCGAGGCCTATTGGGCGAGCTTTCGCGACCCTGCGGCGCTGGCGGCCATCAAGTTGACCCTGATCACGGCGGGTATCGCCGTGCCCGCGAACCTCGTTTTCGGTCTCGCCGCGGCGTGGGCCGTCACGAAATTCCAATTCCGCGGCCGGAATATCCTGGTGACATTGATCGACCTGCCCTTTGCCGTTTCGCCGGTGGTTTCGGGGCTCATCTACGTGCTCCTCTTCGGGAGACAAGGACTGGCCGGTCCGTGGCTTGCGGAAAACGACATCAAGATTATCTTCGCCGTGCCCGGCATTGTGCTGGCAACGGTCTTTGTCACGTTTCCTTTCGTAGCGCGCGAATTGATTCCGCTGATGCAGGAACAAGGCACGGACGAGGAGCAGGCCGCGCTGTTGCTGGGCGCGAATGGCCGCCAGACCTTCTGGCGCGTGACCCTGCCCAATATCAAGTGGGCGCTGCTATATGGCGTTATTTTGTGTAATGCGCGCGCGATGGGCGAATTCGGCGCGGTCTCCGTGGTGTCCGGGCATATTCGCGGCAAGACCAACACCATACCGCTGCACGTCGAGATTCTCTATAACGAGTACAACTTTGTGGCGGCCTTCGCGGTGGCGTCATTGCTGGCCCTGCTGGCACTGGCGACGCTCGTCTTGAAGAGTCTCATCGAGTGGCGCAGCCGGCGGGTCATGAGCGACGAGGACACCGCGCCCGCTGACGCCTGAACGAAAAAGAAACGACGACCCTGCGCAGGGAGGAGTGAATGATGAGCATTGAGGTGCGGCACATTACGAAGACGTTCGGCCGTTTCAAGGCGCTGGACGACGTGAGCCTGGAAGTGCCGGATGGGGAATTGGTGGCGCTGCTCGGGCCGTCCGGTTCGGGCAAGACAACGCTCCTGCGAATCATCGCTGGACTGGACCAGCCGGACCCGCGGCCCGAGAGTGAGATTCTGTTTCACCAGGAGAACGTCGCGCGGCGCGGCGCGGGACAGCGGCACGTGGGTTTTGTGTTTCAGCACTATGCGTTGTTCCGGCACATGACCGTTTTCGAGAACATCGCGTTCGGGATGCGCGTACGGCCGCGGCGGCAGCGGCCATCCAAGGCGGAAATCCAGTCGCGCGTACGCGAATTGTTGCGCTTGATCCAGTTGGAGAACCTCGAAAACCGTTACCCCAACCAGCTGTCCGGTGGGCAGCGCCAGCGCGTCGCTCTGGCGCGGGCGCTCGCCATTGAGCCGCGGGTGTTGCTGCTGGATGAGCCGTTCGGCGCGCTCGACGCGAAAGTGCGTCAGGAACTGCGCCGCTGGCTGCGCCGCTTGCACGACGAGATTCACGTGACCAGCATTTTCGTCACGCACGACCAGGAAGAAGCGTTGGAAGTGGCCGACCTCGTGGTGGTGACCAACGAGGGCCGCATCGAGCAGGTGGGTACGCCGGAAGAAGTGTTTCACAGGCCCGCTACGGAATTTGTGGTCAAGTTCCTGGGCAATATAAACCTGTTTCACGGGCGCGTGGCCGCGGGTGCGGTCACCTTCGGCCCGCTCGTGCTCGGCCAGGCGCAAAAGCCCGTGCCGGACGGCCAGGAAGCCCGCGCGTTCGTGCGTCCTTACGACCTGGAAATCCACCGCAAAAACGGCGACCGTCCGATGCTCGATGCGCGCGTCGTGCGCGTGTTGTCCGCCGGGCCGGTGGTCAAGGTGGAACTCAAAGCGGAAACGGGTGAGCCGCTCTTCGTCGAGGTGCCCCATGACCGGTTCAAGGAACTGAATCTGAAACGGGACGAGCGCGTCTTCGTCAGTGTGCGCGACGCGCGCGTTTTCGTCGAAGACTATGCGATCTAACGAAGTTGATCCTCTTCGTTCCGTTGGCTAGAGTCTGCTGCAAGAGAACCGGAGGGTGTTTGTGCGAAGAGGATGTTGCCTCGGTTGTCTAATCTCGCCGGTGCTCGTGGGCGCGTGTGTCGCGGGTGTGGCGTATCTCGCGGCCAAGATGGACCTCACGCATGAAGCACCGCGTATCGACACGGTGGCGCACATGGGCGGGCAGCCCGAAGTGCTTGTGCGTTTGAACCCCAACGCGCCGGAACTGGTGTCGCTGCTATTGGAGGGTTTTAGCGGCGCGCCGCCGCAATTCGTCACCGCGTTCCTGCCACACGAAGCGACACTGGCCATCGGCTTCGACGGCGAACAGGAACAGGCGTCATGCGTGCTGGCGCTGAGCCTGCGCCGGTTGACGGGCGCGCTCGCGTGGCTCGCAAGCGACCCGGAAGGGTGGCGTATTTCGCCCGTCCAGCAGGGGATTCAGGCCGCCAAGGAAGCCGACGGGCTCTGGGTAGTCCGTTCGCACTGGCCCGTTTCGGGAGAAATGCGGGAGCGCGCCGCCGCATGGTGGCCGGAAGCCCGGTTTGCTCCACTCGAGCTGGAGGGCGGGCATGTGCTCGAAGCGTTGCTCGACAACCGTTCGGGCGGCGCCCTGCTCGCTCTCGAAGCGCTGCTTGCACCCAGGGACTTGGCGCTGGAACAGCGCGAGGCGGTGGTGAACGCGCCGTTTGACATGGAAGCGCAGCGTCTTCCGGGCATCTTCCGGCGGTTGGAAGCGGTCCGCTTGTCAGCTGATATCGAGGAGGCGAACCGCGCAAGGGTGCGCGTGGAGGCCAACGGCCGCGACGAAGCCGCCGCTGAAAGCTTGGCCTTTTTCCTGTACACGCTTCGCGACTTGGCGTATCGCGAATTGATTGAGGAAGACATCGTGCTGACAGGCGACATTCTCGTAAGCGGCGCCGCCGTGCGCGGTATTTTCACCATTGACGGCATTCACGATAGGCTGGTCCGCGCGATTCGGGAGAACGCGCGATAGAAGGAGGCCACACTTGCCTTTGAGCCTGGTCAGCATCCTCTTCTTGTGCGGAACGGCGTGGAATGTCCCGGCGCAAGAGACTGAAGTCGAAGCCATTCTGGCCCGGCTGACGCTCGAGCAGAAAGCGATGCAGATGCATCTCGTTGGTTATGCGGGCATCGCGCTCGCGCCCGAAATGCGCGCCCTGATTGCGGAAGAGCGCATTGGCGGATTCTTCCTGCAGGTTCCGGAAAACTTCACGTTTCCGGAGGAGTGCGCGACGCTCGTTAACGAGATTCAAAGCGTCGCGATGGACGGCGGCCGGGGCATCCCGCTGTTTGTCGCGTTGGACGGGGAGGGCGGCGTGGCCGCGCCGATTCACTACATGCTCGGCGCGACGCCGACGCCGGGCAATATGGCGCTGGGCGCATCGGGGCGGGAAGCGGACGCCTACGCCGCCTATCACACGCTGGGCGTCGAGATGCGCGCGTGCGGTGTTAACGTGAACTTCGCGCCTGCGATAGACGTCCTCACGCGTCCGGAAAACCCGGACTACACGGTCCGCAGTTTCGGCGGAGACATGGCGCGGAACGCGCTCCTGGGCCGCGCGGCGGTGCGGGGCTTGCAGGATGCGGGAGTTATCGCCTGCGCCAAACACTTTCCCGGTCTGGCCTACTACGTGGAGGATACGCACAGCGCCGCGCCACACGTGACCCTGAGCGACGCCGAACTGTGGGAAGGCGGCCTGGGGCATTGGGGCGCGGTCATTGAGGCCGGAACCGGCATGGTCATGACGGGCCATGTGTATATCGATGCATGGGACCCTGATTTTCC
>JAGMZX010000087.1:19265-23290 GCA_018005585.1 Candidatus Hydrogenedentota bacterium
TGTCGCGGCGAACAGCCCCGTGCCCATCAGCCTGGAAGCCGCGGTGAAGGTCATGTTTGGCGAGGCCGCGCCCGGCGGCACGCTGCCCATGCCCGTGGGCGGCCTGTATGCCATCGGTTATCCGGGGCTCTATCACGCGCCGGATTCGCCGGTGGCTGCCGCAGCGCCGGAGCCGTAATAATCGTGTGCATTCCTGCGCGCGAAAAGTCCGGAATATCCGGTTCGGTAAGGGCGCACCGTGCCGGGCGTGGTGCTTATTGTTTGTGAAGACAGGGAGAACAGGCAATATCGGAGGCTTGATGCGACGGATACTACTGACGATGGCGGCCTTTGCGGCGCTGACGCCTGAATTGACGGCGGCGGAGGCCGGGGAGTTCTTGTTGCCCTCTCTTGTCGCAGCGGACACGTGGCGGCCCGGCACGGGTACGGTTGCGGCCAGCGATGTCGAGGTAGGCGGCAAAGCGGTCGTGCGTCTGCCCTGCAATTTCTCGTCGGGTATCGAGCGCGCCTATTGGGATGCGGATGTCACGCTGGACCTTGCCGAGGCACGCGGCGTGCGGTTTCATCTCTACTGCGGCGATCCCAGCCCCATTGGCGGCTTCACGCTCTATTTCAGGAGCGGCGAACACTGGTATTCAACGCCGTTTTCGCTCGAAGCCGCGGAGAAATGGTGCACGGTGACGGCTGACAAGCTGGACACGGCGACGGAGGGGGACGCGCCGGGCTGGAAGCAAATCGACAGGGTGCGCTTTTCCGTCTGGCGCGGCGCCAGTGAAGATACGGCTCTCTACGTTGCCGGGTTTGCCGTTGTCCCCTCCACGGGGGCAATCGCCGTAGTGCGCGCGGAGTCAGCGGGGCGGGATGCGCGCACCGTCAAGGACGCAGCGCAACGGGTCGGGTGTCTTCTTGACGATTTGGGCATACCCTTTGCCGCGATCAGTGACCTGGACCTGACCCCGGCGCTGCTCGAAGGCAAACGAGTCGCGGTCCTGCCCTACAACCCCGTCATGTGTGCACAGGCGATGCAGGCGCTCGACGTCTTCGTCAAAGGCGGGGGCAAGATCGTCTCCTTTTACGTGTTGCCAGCCGCACTGGCGGAAACCGTCGGACTGCAGGCGGGCAGACACGTGCCTGCGGCTTACCCGGGGTACTTTGCGTCCATCCGCCCGACGGACCAGCCGCTCAACGGCTTGCCCGCGAAGACAGCGCAGGCGTCGTGGAACATCATCGAGTGGACCGGCGGCCGCGTCGCTGCGGCATGGTGGAATGCCGAAGACAGCGCGACGAATCTTCCCGCAATCGTGGTGACGGAAAAAGCCGCGCACATGACGCACATCTTGCTGGGCGACGACGCGGCCAACAAGGCACTCTTGCTCCTGTCGATGATCGGGCAGTTCGTGCCGGAGAGCTGGGAGCAGGCAGCCGCGGCGTATCTTTCTCACGCCGGGATTGTGGGGCCGTTTTCGGGCTACGACGCGGCGCGGCGCGGAATTCGGGAACGCTCCCGCAATGGGGCAGGGGAGGAACTGCTTGCCAAAGCCGAAGCAACTTACCGTGAGGCGCAAGGCCTGATCGCGGCGGGGAGGCACGTGGAGGCCATAGGCTCTGCACGGCGGTCACATGACGACCTGACGCGCGCGTGGTGCGCGGTGCAGACGCCGCTGCTCAACGAGTTCCGCGGGTTCTGGTGCCATGACGCATTCGGCGTGGAGGGCCTGACATGGGATGCGGCGGCGCGCATCCTTGCGGAGAACGGCTTTACGGCTGTCTTTCCCAACCTGATGTGGGGCGGCGTCGCGTATTACCCAAGCGATGTGCTACCGGTCGCGCCCGAAGTGGCCGGGCGCGGAGACCAGGCGGCGGCGTGTCTGGCGGCGTGCCGGAAATACGGGATCGAATGCCATGTCTGGAAAGTGAACTGGTACACGGGCGGCCGCGCGCCCGCGGCGTTTATCGAGCAGATGCAGGCCGCTGGCCGGACACAGGTGAACCGGGACGGCACCGTTCGGGCCGAATGGTTGTGCCCGTCTCATCCGGATAACCAGCAACTAGAAATCGATGCGATGCTTGAAGTGGCTGAGAAATACGACGTGGACGGTGTGCATTTCGACTATATCCGCTATCCGGACCGCAACGCATGTTATTGCCAGGGCTGCAGGCGGCGTTTTGAAGCGGCTATCGGCCGCACAATCGAGCGCTGGCCTCAGGATGTGGCGGAGGGCACGGTTCTGAATACGCGGTGGCTGCAGTTCAGGCGCGACCAGATTACGCGTGTTGTCGCAAGCGTCGGTGAGGCGATACGCGGCCGGAAGCCGGGCATGAAGGTGTCGGCCGCCGTGTTCCGCAACGCCGCGGTGGACCGGGACGCGGTCGGGCAGGACTGGCTGCTCTGGTGCGAGAAGGGCTACGTTGATTTTGTGTGCCCCATGGATTACACCGCTTTTGATGGCGATTTCGAGCGCATGGTCCGGCAGCAGCGGGCGTGGGCGGGCAAGACACCGTGCTATCCGGGCATTGGCTTGAGCGTGTGGCCGGATTCGGAAGGCATCGAGCGCCTGATCGAGCAGGTTGCCATCACGCGCAAGCTGGACACCGGCGGGTTCCTGGTGTTCAACTATGGCCGCCGTGAGGCGACGGAGATTCTTCCCTTGTGTGGTCTGGGCCTGACGCGGCGGGCAGATTGACGGCGTGATGCAGCACCAGAAAGGATGACCAGAGTCATGCAAAACAGGGTGAAAGTGCTTGTCATGGGGATGGCAATCATGCAGGCGCTGACAGGCGCCGCCGACGTGTTCTCGGCCATCGATATCGGGCAGGTCGAGGTCGGCGGAGAGTTCGGCCAACGGATCGGCGCCACGATTGAAAACAACCTGCTCGTGATGGACCTGGATGGCGATTTCTTGCAGCCATTCCGGGACCGCAAAGCGCGGAGCGGCTACGTGGGCCTGGGCAAGACTGTCGATGCGCTGGTCCGGTTCGCAGCCTATTCGGCGGACGTGCGCGTAGTCGAGAAAAAGAAGACCGTTATTGGCGAAATCACGCGCTTGCAGGAGCCCGATGGCTACATAGGTTTCTTTGTGCCGGAAGCGCGGATGTGGTCGTTGTGGGACATTCACGAGATGGCCTACCTCATCTACGGGCTGACCATGGACTACCGGTTCTTTCAGGAAAGCGTGTCACTTGATGCCGCGCGGAAAGCCGCTGACTACATCATCGCACGCTGGACGGCTGAGCCGGACCGGGAGCCGGGGGGAGGCGAAATCACCGTGTACATGGCCGTAACAGGCATCGAGAATGCGATGCTCGCGCTTTACGGCGCCACAAACGATCTGAAATATCTCAATTTCTGCACAAACATGCGAAAATTGGCGGAGTGGGACGGCCCAGTCGTGAAAGGGCGATGGGGACAGATCCAGGGACACGCATACGCGTATTTGTGCCGCAGCATCGCCCAATTGCGGCTGTACCGCCTCCAACCAGATGAGGCCTTGCCGCGGACAACGCAACGCGCGATGGAATTCCTGCTTGCGGGAGACGGTCTCGCCATCACGGGCACGTGCGGGCAACACGAGTGCTGGCATGACACGCAGGAAGGAGCGGCAAACCTCGGCGAGACTTGCGCCACGGCGTACCTGGTCCGCTGGTGGGACGAACTGCTGCGCATGGAAGGCGACCCGCTTAATGGCGACCTCATGGAGCGGGCGGTCTACAATGCGCTGTTCGGTGCGCAGTCGCCGGACGGCCGCCGCATCCGTTACTACACGCCACTCGAGGGCGAACGGGTCTATTTCGACGGCGACACGTACTGTTGTCCCTGCAATTACCGCAGGATCGTTGCGGAATTGCCCCAGATGATTGCTTATACCAGCGGGGACGGTGTTGCGGTGAACCTCTACACGCCGTCAACGGTCCGGTTCGCGACGAAAGAGGGCGTGGCGGTCGTGCTGAAGCAGGAGACCGTTTACCCAAGCGATGGGCACGTGCGGTTGCGGGTGGAACCGGAGCATCCGGCGACCTTCGCGCTT
>JAGMZX010000087.1:23390-25246 GCA_018005585.1 Candidatus Hydrogenedentota bacterium
GTTTACTACTCCTGGAAGGACCTGCCGCTGCCCCGTCCCGTCTCCGGGCTTGACGTCATGGTCTTCTTTGCCTGGGCGGAGACCGCAATTGCGTTCACGGTCGACCTGATGCGTTTCTATTCGCCGCGGATGAACCGGGTGGTCGCCGGACTGCCTTTCTACGGGGGGCTGATGCGTCAGGTCGAGCGGAGCCACTTTAACGCGTCCACTTACTATCTGGCCGCCGCGTCGATACTCATCACAGCACATCGTTTCGGCTGGTGCCGCGAGGCGACGCTGGTCATGTCGCTGGCGGTATTGGGCGTGGCTGACCCAGCCGCGGCGTGGACGCGGTACCACCTTGCGAAGCGCGGTATTGGCAATGAACGCGTGTTGGGCCTGCTCGCGTTCTTTGCGTCGAGTTTCCTCGTGCTGTGGGGGATTAGCTGGCACATTGAAAGCCCGCTGCACTGGGAACATATCGCCGGTATCGGATTGATCGTGGCATTGGTCGAGAGCTACACGAAATACTGGGTGCAGATGGTTCATCCGGTGACCCGACGGTTGCAGCGCGCGGTCTTCCACAAGGCGACGGTGTGGCTATTCCGCCTGTACCCCGATGATAACCTGATGATCCCGCTGACGACGGCACTGCTGATTGGCGTCTTTTCCTTGATGACCTGAGAACGCGCGGACGGTCATTCCAGTTCCTTGATCCAGATGTTCCGGTACTCCACCTGTGCGCCGTGCCCGAGGAACGCGATGCGTCCCGACTTGTTGAACAAGCCGGGGTGCTCCTTCCCGTCAGGCGCGGCCACCGTACGGAACTGTTCGAGGTCCGTATCCAGAATTGTCGCGCCGTTCAGCTTGATAACGATGTGCATGCCCTGCGCCGAAATCTCCTGTTCGTTCCATTCGCCTGCGGGCTTAAGGTATCCCCGTTTCGCGGCCACCAGCCCGTACAGGGAACCGTGATACTGATGGGGTTTCAAGTCGGCGTGCTGGGGTGCGCTATCGTCGAGCACTTGGACCTCGAGTCCTTCATATGCCGCGTGGCCGTACAGGGGCGTGCGCAGGCCAATACCGTTGTTCGCGGCGGGCGCGAGCCGGAATTCCAGGCGCAACACGAAGTCCGTGTAATCACAATCGGTATAGAGATTTGCGTGGCTTGTCGCCTTGCATACGAGGGTCCCGTCCTGCGCCGCGTAGCCCGCGAGGTCCCCCGTCCAGCCGGTCAGGTCGGTGCCGTTGAACAGCGGCACAAAGCCCTCGGCGTCGGGTAGCGGCATGGCGGCGATGTGTTGCTGCGCCTTGCCTCGCAGGCCTTCATCGGCGAGAAAAGGCAGCGCCTTTGTCAGGGCGCGCGCAACGGCATACGCGCGCAATCCCGTGTCCTTTTCGTCCTGCGGACACGCCATCTGCGCCATGACCGCCGCGGCGTCCGCCTGAAGCGCGGGCTCGTTCAGGAATCCCTCGAGCATGCGCAAGGCTCCGACAGTCCGGAATTGTCTGACCGCGTTCATAAGGATACGTTTCTGTTCGGTCGTTCCCGCGACGGCGGTCGCGTTGTCCAGGAGTTGCAGCTTTTTGCCGTCAGACCGGTCCGATTCGCGGACGATGCGCGCATAGCCGCGCAGGAGCATATCGCACGTTTCCGGCGTGGCATTGGCCTTCCAGGCGTCCAGTATCGGATTCAGCGCCTGGACCTGTTTCCAGTCCGCCAGCGCTTGCAGCGCCGTCTGCTTCACCGCGGCGTCCGCATCCTGCGTGGCCGTGACAACGGCGTCGAGGGCCTGGCGGCCACCATCGACGTGCGGCAGGACGGAGAGAATGCGGCCCTTCGCGGCGCCGGAAGCCGCTTCCATCGCGGTCAGCAA
>JAGMZX010000088.1:0-11509 GCA_018005585.1 Candidatus Hydrogenedentota bacterium
CGCTCAGCGAACGGGCGAAGAGCATGAATTTCCTCGTGCAGGTGGGCACGAACGGCATCGCGCTGCCCCGTGATTTCGCGCATGTTTCCTGCATCGACCGATACGTCCTGCCGTTGGAGAGCATGGACCCGGAGGTCCATGATGGTATGCGGCCTTTCGCGCGCGGCAGGCAGGGCAGCCATCACGCGTTGATCTTGAGTCGTCTCGAGACGATTCGTGAGGCGGGCAAGTCTGTCACCGTGTCGACGCTGGTTACCGCCGAGAACATCAATGCCCTGTTTCCGATTGCGGCGTGGCTCGCGGCCTATCAGCAGGCTGGCGCGCGGCTGCACGCCTGGCACCTGTACAAGTTCATCCCCGAAGGGCGTGGCGGCAGCCGCAGCGCGGACCGTTTCGCCATCGACGATGACGCGTATCATGCGGCCGCCGATGTCGTGAAACGCGCGTTCCCGGAGTTGTGCGTCTATAAGCGGCCCGACATGTTCCACTCGCGCGACGTCGACTTCTTCTGGCACGAGGGCGGCGCGCTCTGCATAGGCAGCCAGGTCTGGGGCCGGCAAGCCGTGGGGGGAATCGAGGTCTGACGGCGCGGATTGCCGGTGTTTCGGACAGGCGGGCATGCCTCGCCCCTGCGACAGGCATGAATCACGTTTTGTGAAAACCCGCCATGAGAAGGCCACGCTAGCGCCGGGAGCCGTCACGCTGGTCCGGAAGCAAAGGGATCCTCTGCAAAGCGCCGCGCTCTCTGAACGGTGTTTTGCACGCGCCTTCCAGGGTGCGCACTTCACGATAGGGCCCATTCCCGGGCCGTGACACCCGGCCCCTTCGACTATTATCATGGCTGTTGCGAAACGCAATCCAGCCTTTCCCAGCAGGAGATCGCAGCATGTCGAGATACTTTCTGGTTTCTTTTATGAGTGTGCTTCTCGTCCTGGCCGTCCTGCCCGCACATGGCGCCGGCGATGCATTCACATGGCCACAGGCCACGCGCGAAATGCGTCCCTGGGCCTATTGGTGGTGGATGGGCAGCGCCGTCGACAAGGAGAATCTGTCCCGTGTGCTCGAACAATACCGCGGCGCCGGCATGGGCGGCATGCATATCATCCCGATCTACGGCGTCAAGGGGAAAGAGGAAGCCAATATCGAATATCTCAGTCCAAAGTGGATGGAGATGCTCGCATACGCAGTGACGGAGGCGGATCGGCGGGACTTGGGTGTCGATATGAGCACAGGCACGGGGTGGCCCTTCGGCGGGCCGCAGGTCGGGCCGGACGACGCCGCAAGCAAGCTTGACGTGCAGGTGATAGAGGCCGCGCCGGGACAGCAGGTCTCCCTGCCTGCGGACGGTCCCGCACCGCAGGCGGTCGTAGCGTTTTCGGATGCGGGGGAGTGTGTGGTGCTGTACGGGGGACAGGCGCGTCTCGAGGACTCGCTTGTGCCAGTCCCCGAACGTGGAAAGTCCTGGAAGGTCTACGTGATGCGGCAGGCCCCCACGGGGCAGCAGGTGAAGCGGTCCGCGCCGGGCGGACAGGGCAACGTACTTGACCCGTACTCGCCGGAGTCGTTGCGGCGGTATCTTGCGCGGTTTGACGCCGCATTCGCGGACTATGCCGGCCCCAAGCCGAGATCTCAATACCACGATTCGTTTGAATATTACAACGCGAACTGGACCGATGCGCTCTTGGCCGAATTCCGGCAGCGGCGTGGTTACGACTTGCTGCCGCATCTGCCGGAACTGCTGACGGAGGCGCCGGACGATACTGCCGCGCGCGTCACCAGCGACTATCGCGAAACAGTGGCCGAATTGTTGCTGGAATTCACGAAGACATGGGCCGATTGGAGTACCCGGCTTGGCTGCAAGACGCGCAATCAGGCGCACGGCTCGCCCGGTAATATCCTTGACCTCTACGCGGCGGCGGACATCCCCGAGACGGAGATTTTCGGGGCAAGTGCATTCCCGATTCCGGGGCTGCGCATGGACCCGGACTTCCAGGGCGACCGGCCTTCGCCGTTGATGATCAAGTTCGCGTCCTCGTCGGCCCACGTGGCGGGCAAGCCGCTTGTAGCCTCCGAGACGTGCACGTGGCTCGCGGAACACTTCCGGGAATCGCTCGCACAGGCCAAGCCCGAAATCGACCAGCTCTTTGTCGGCGGCGCAAACCACATTGTCTATCATGGGATGATCTATTCGCCGCCGGACGACCCGTGGCCCGGCTGGCTGTTTTACGCCTCGACGCATTTTGGCCCGTCCAACCCCATCTGGCGCGACCTGCCGGAACTGAACGCGTATATTGCGCGCTGCCAGTCGGTGCTGCAATCAGGCGCGCCGGACAACGACATACTCCTCTATTTCCCGGTTTACGACGTGTGGCACGACGCGCCCGCCGGAGCCACCCTGCGTCCGCTGCAGGTGCACAACATCTCCGGCTGGCTCCAATGCGGGGGGCTCGGCGCGGTGGCAAGCCTGCTTTGGGAGCGCGGCTATGGTTTCGACTATGTATCGGACCGGCTCCTTGCGACGGTTGAGAACGAAGCAGCGGGGTTGCGCGCCCCGGGCGGCGGATATCGCGTGATCGTGCTGCCCCCATGCCGGTATCTGCCGCTGGAGACCTTGCGCAAGATCGTCGACCTTGCGCACGGCGGCGCCACGGTCGTCGCGTCCGGACAGTTGCCGGTCAGCGTACCGGGTTATGGCGACCTTGAAAGGAGACAGGTGGAATTCGAAAGACTGCTTCGGGAAATCGTGTTCGTCGACAGCGACACGCCCGGAGTTCGCGAAGCGCGTCTGGGCGCCGGTCGCTTCCTGGCGGGCGCGGACTACGAAGCGTTGCTCGCCGCTGCTGGCGTGCGCCGGGAGGCGGTAGTGGACAGCGGTGTGCGGTTTATCCGGCGGAGGAACGAGGCCGGCCATGTGTACTTCCTGAGCAACCTCGGCGACCAAGGCCTGGACGGCTGGACTCCCCTCGGCGTGCGGGCGCAGTCCGCCGTGTTGCTCGACCCGCGCAGCCCGAACCGGGCGGGCATCGCGGCGGTGCGTACCGTGTCCACCGGCGTGACGGAATGCTATCTGCAACTCGCGCCGGGTGAATCGTGTGTGCTACGAACCTTCACGGAACGGCGCCTGACGGGGCCGTTATGGCCGTACCGCCGCGTGCTGGAGGACCAGCGGGTTCTGGAAGTGGCCGGGCCGTGGACCGTGACATTCCTGGAAGGCGGCCCTGAACTGCCCGAGAACTACACGGCAGGTCAGTTGGAATCGTGGACGGCGCGCGGCGGCGCGGCGGAGACCTTTGCGGGCACAGCGCGCTACGAGACGGCATTCGAACTTGCGGAGAAACCGGAAGACTATCTGCTCGACCTGGGAAAGTTCTGCGAAAGCGCGCGGATATACGTCAACGATCAATACGTTGGCGCGCTGTTCAGCTTGCCGTTCCGCATGTCCATCGGCGCATACCTGCGGCCGGGCGCGAACACGCTCGCTGTCGAGGTGACCAACCTCGCCGCGAATCGCATCCGCGACATGGACCGCCGTGGCGTTGCCTGGAAGAAGTTCCACGACGCCAATTTCGTGAACATCCGGTATAAGCCCTTCGACGCGTCTGAATGGCCGCTGTGGGATTCTGGTTTGATGGGGCCGGTACGCCTGCTGCCCGCTGCCAGTGTGGATCACGGCGCCGCGCTGGATGTCACGGATCTTGGCGAACTGGCGCCCGGCTGGCGCGGCGCTATCGTCACCGAAGTTGACCAGAGTTACGTTGGCTGGGACGTCGAGATAGGCGACGCGGACAACGACGGCAAGAACGAAATAGTGACCACGGGTTGCCCGGGCAGCCGCCTGTATTGCTTCAAACACGAACAAGGCGCCTGGGAGACCCGGTTGCTTGCCTCGGACCTGGCGCATCGTGCGCCTGCGCCCGGCATGGGCCTCGTGGTCAAGGTCGTCGACCTCAACCTCGATGGAAAGAACGAATTGGTCCTTGGTACGGGCCAGGAAGGCGACACGGCGGGTCCCGCATTCTGTTACGTGCTTGAAACCGATGGCCGGGAGGTCGTCAGGACCGCGAGCGCCCAGGCGCTGCTGCCCGGCAGCCTGTACGCGCACAACGCCGCGTTCCACGACTTGGACGGCGACGGGACCCTTGAAATCGTCTCGGCCTATTGCGGGACGGGGGAGATCACCCGTTTCGATATCGACGGGGACTTGACCGCCTTGTCGCCGCGTCAAATCTACAACAATCAAGGCTCCGGAGAGGACTCCTTCATCACCGATATCGACAATGACGGCGAGGTCGAGTATCTCACCTGCGACTGCTATCGCGAGGACGCCGCCCGAGTGCTCATCTTCGAATTCGACAACGCCGGCGAACTCGAAGTCCCGCCGCGGCTGGTGATTGATGGCTACGGCGACACGAAGTGCTTCAACTGCTCGCTGGAAACGGGCGACGTGGACAACGACGGCAACCTGGAGCTCATCGTTGCCTGGAAGCGGAAGTGGGGCGTTAACGACGGCACCATCATTGGATACCGGGTCGACGCGCAAACCGCCGCGCCGGTGTACGTATTCGCGAAGGAAGACCCGGACCTCGACCTCGGTTACGGCGAGAAGATGATGTGCGTGGCCGACGCGGACAACGACGGCCGGAACGACCTGGTCGTGACGACGCGGGGGGAACCGCCCTGGAACGGCAATGGGCTGGGTCATGTCTTTCTGTTCAGGGTCCTGACGGGCGGACAGGTCGAGCGCACGCTGCTGATGAACTTTCATCCGGGCAAGGCCGATGCCGTGTGGCCCGCCGTGGGCGATGCCGACAACGACGGACGCAATGAAATCGCTCTTGCGACCGGCGTGGGCCACCGCGAGCAGCCCGGTGTCTCACATGTATTACTGGTTGCAAAGGAATGAATGCCGGAAAACTGACGTTTCAGGCAACATGTGAAGCTGTGCGCTCGCGCCGGGCTGCTGGCAGGTCCTTGCCGGGTGCTTTTTGTCCTCAAATTGTATATAATAGGAAAAACTGTGGGTCGTAGTCCTGTTGTGTAGATATGGCGACTCTCGCGCACAAGAGGGGGCTCAGGGCCATTAGGAGCAATTGCGACAAGGGAGCCAAGCGGACCGTTATGTTAAAGGGTCATGAGGCGCGGCTTACAGGCGCTGCGCTTATCATCACGATATTGGTGACCTGTTTTCCGGGAGAGACGGCCGCGGCTGACTCCGTCGTCTTTGTCGGGCCGCATTGGGCTGTTGAGCGTTACGATGTTGGCGAGGTCAAGTTTCGCACGCGGCCGGGGCTATACAAGGTGCTGACCACCCCGAACATTACTTTTGACATCGTATATGAGGACAACGCAGGGCAAGGTTTCTTTCACACCACGCTAGGAGCTCAGCGTCAGGCCCGGCTCGAAGACGCGCTGCTGTACGTGAGCAACGTGGTCAACATCACCGGAGAACTCGAGGTCCGTGTCGAACCGTCGCTGAATGTCGCGAGTGGCACCTTGGCGTCCGCGGGCACCTTTTTCAGTTCTTCCACGGGCTTTACGAACGGCACGGCGTTCACCCGTCTCACGAGCGGCACGAAACCGTTCGTTGGATTTCCGGAAATCCGCGTTATAGCCAATTTTGGATACAACTGGAACATCAGCACGAGTCCGCCCGCGTTCAATCAATTCGATTTCCTTACCGTGCTGGTGCATGAGTTGACGCATGGCCTTGGTTTCTTGAGCCTGGCGAACAGCACCGGCGCCAGCCTGGTCGGCGCCAGTGTCTATTCGAAGGTCGATAGCAGGATTGTGCGGATTACCGGCATGAAGACCATGTTCTCCGGCACGCCGCCCACATTCAAGGGGACTGTGGCGGACTTGACCAGCCGTGACTTGGGGCTCAATGCCACGAATGCAACGGCGCTGTATGACCAAGGCGTGCTGCCCGGCATTTATGCGCCCAATCCGTTCAGTCTTGGCAGCAGTCTTGCCCACTGGGACACCGGCAACATCGTGGGTGGCGCGATCATGGAGCACGCATTCCCTACGGGACTGGTCATGCGTGAGTACGCTCCGGTAGACCTTGGCGCGCTGCGCGACATTGGATACACGGAGGCCGTGGAAGCGGACCCCGCCGGCGGGGGCGGGGGCGGCGGGGGCGGCGATGTCGACGTTACGGTCACCGTGCAACTTCGTGATTCCGTATCCGCGCTCGCCATTCGGAATGCCTCGGTGCGGCTTGATCCGACGGATGAGGTCTTCACAAGCAACACGAACGGCAATTATTCGTTCAAGATCACCCAGACCGGCACGTACAAGGTCTCGGTCACCGCTACCGGGTACAAAGCCGCGCAATCGGGCAATTTCAGCGTGACCGACGTCACTACGCAGGTCACCGTTCCCTTGCAGATGGAAGCGTTCCCCTCCGCGAAGATTGGGGTAACGCCGAACGTAGCGTCAACTTATGATTTCGGCTCCGCCACCCCGGGTTCCGTCATTGACGCCGATTTCACCATCTCGAATACAGGTGGTGGTCAGGTTTCCGGCACGGCCTCAATCTCGGGGGCTGGTTTCCAAATATCGAGCAACCCAAATTACTTGCTCGGGCAGGGCAACAACGTCAAAGTCACTCTTCGCTTTGCACCGCCCAGTGCGGGCAGTTTCAGCGGGACAGCCACGTTCACCGGCGGCGCCAACGGCCCCGTCTCTTTCCAGCTTGCCGGCACGGGCCAACAAGCGCAGCCCCCGCCATCGGACGGCGGCGGGTGTGGGGTCATTGCCCCGGACAAGACGCCGTGGGATCGCGCGGCCGCGCTCTGCATTGTCTTGGCGGCATTGTGCGCACTGGCGCGGCGCGCGGCACGCACGCAATCCGTTTCGAACCCGCGGCAACATGGCTGACCCTGGCGGCATGGCTGTTTGAACCGCCAGCCGACGCGGGGGTGCGTACCTGCTGGCGCACTGGCCGTTTTCACGTGAGCACGGCTGGGCCGCATGCGATAAATGGAAGAAGGAAGGCCTCCATGCTGAATAGAAGAACGTACCTCATCCGGGAGCACGTGGGTTTCTTGAAACTGTCGGACACGTACGACATTCTCGACCCGGAAACGCAGGACCAACTGGGTATCGCCAAGGAGAGGCCGGGCGCGATGATTCACGTACTGCGATTCCTGATCAACAAGCGTGTTTTGCCCACGAAGGTATTCGTCTACGAAGGGTCCAATCCGCAAGACGAAAGCAAGCTAATCTTTTCTATACGGCGGGGCGTGACCCTGTTCCGTTCCCGGGTCAATATCTGCGATGGCGCCGGAAATGTAGTCGGCTGGTTCAAGAGCAAGGCGTTCTCGATTGGCGGGGCTTTCCGCGTCTACGATTCCCTAGGAAACGAAGTCGCGCTGGTAAGAGGCGACTGGAAAGGCTGGAATTTCAGGTTCCTGGACAAAGCCCAGAACGAAATAGGCGTCATCACGAAGAAATGGGCGGGTATCGGCAAGGAATTGCTCACTTCAGCGGACAACTACATCATTTCCCTGCGCGAAGAGGCCATGCCCGCGAACGCCATCCTGTTGATCGCGGCCGGCCTTGCGGTGGACACGGTCTACAAAGAGAGATAACCGTACAAACGGGGCCGTTGATGACGCAACGGCTACAGTAGACTGAGTTGATCGTGCTTGACCGCCGTGACGAACGCGGTCCACGCGCGCGATACCGGCGTCTCGCCCGGAAATCGCAGGAAATCGGCGTGGCCGTCGAGATACAGGACGTTGGCGCCGCCGGGCACATGATTTGTCCCTGACGCGTCGGCCGCGTCCACATTGTCATACAAGACCCAGACGTTGCTCTGCGCCCGTGCCGTCGCGGCTGGATTGTTGACATCCGTAATGAGGAAGCGTTCGATGCCTTCGCGCAGGCGACAGAGCATGAGTGCGCCGGTTGCGTCCTGCAAGTCCCTCTCGACGTACCGTGTCTTGTTGGCGGCCATGTCCGCCACTGGCGGGCCGCCGTCGCCGTTGACGTGCTCGTAGGTGGCTACGATCAGTTCCTCCATGACGGTGTGAAACTCCGGACGCAACCAGGGTCTGAGTAACGCAAACGTGATGGCCGAAGAAAAGGACTGCCCGTTCGCGTCGACGCCTGCGGGCAGGAAGTCCCTGTCCTGCAGCGCCCAGGAGAAATAGGTGTACGACCTGTCGTCGAAGCGGCACGGGTCGAGGGACGTGTCCGGGTTTTCCGGTTTCGCGTGGAAGTAACCGCCCGTCAGCGATTCGGCCGCATCGCTGTCCGACGGGCGGACGAGCACCTGATAGTCGGATAAATACTCCGGGTACACCTGCCTGCCGTCGAAGAAGAGCGTAAGGCCCTCGTTGGCCTCGCATTCCTCACCGAAATCGCTGTAATCGTTTTCCCAGATACGCAACGACGGAAACTTGCCGTCCGCCTCGTCCGCGTACATCTTCAGGACGACGGCAATCTGCTTGACATTGTTCTGGCAGCTTGCGCGCCGCGCGGATTCCCGCGCCCGAGCCAGCGCGGGCAGCAGAATCGCCGCCAGAATGCCTATGATGGCGATTACGACCAGCAGTTCGATGAGTGTGAATCCCCGGTCCTGCATGCCCGGTGTCCTCCCGCGGATCGACTAGCCCGATGGCCGGGTCTTGTACCCAGCGGAAGTGATCGTAACAGTCCCTTGGCTATTCTACAAGTTTTCTCGAACAGCCTTCGCATGCAACACCGGCGGAATTTTTGCCGGCTCTTTTTCCTTTCGTGTGAAGATCCGAGGCGATCACCGGATGTCGAAGTCATCAGGTTTCCGCGCTGGCGGACTGGAAATGTACCGCGATAGGGGCGGGGTGAACAGGCGCGCGACGCGGCGGCACGGCATTGACCGGCCGGAACGAAGGTGATCGAATCTGAACCGGACGCGGAGCCGGCCCGGGGCTACGACGCCAGTCCATCAAACGGGGACCTGCTATTTCGCGGCCTGATTCATGTAGACCAAGCCCCAGTTCAGCGCGTTGACGAGGCCCTTGGTGTCGATATAGACGGGCGGGTCACCCTCCCACTGCGGGTCGATGGTCCCGGTCGCATAATACATGGCCGCCGTGTCGAGAAACCGTGTCTGTCCCGTGTGCTTGTAAGCGTAGGCGAGACCGTCGGCCATGACCAATGCCCAGTTGTTGATGTCGGGATAACTGGGGTCGGACCCGTCGAAGACCACATCGTAGGGATGACAGGCGCGCCCGGGCCGGTAGATGTCGGTCGCGAAATCCAGGACGAAATCCCCATACGCTTCCAGCGCGTCCGCGACGTGAATAGTGTCGGCAATTCCATACTCCTGGCAGAAGTCGAGATACCGCCCGAGCGTCCAGAGAATCTGATTGAACATGAACATGCGCAGATAGCCGCCGGGATGCGCAGCACCGTACGCAGCCGGGCCGGTAACCCATCCCTTGTTGGACAGGTCTGCCGTGGTGGCGACGACTTCGTTCAGGTCGTCGAGCCAGCGCGTATCGCCCGTGTGCCGGTAACCCTCCATATATGCGATGAGCAGGTTCGCGCGTTCGCGCTGCAGTACGGAGTCCCAGTCGTACGGGTCGCCGAAGTTCGAGAACTGGGACAGGCTTTCCATAGCCTCGAGCCCTTCGCGGGCCACGTCGGCGAAGCGTTGCTCGCCGGTGACATGGTATGCGAGCAGGAGGTCGGGCACTCCGAAAAACAGGTCGACCGACGGCGAGTTTGAGTTCCGGTTCGGGTTCAGGTTGCCGGGTTCGTCGTGTTGGCTGTGGCCGAAATAGGCGCCATGCACCCAATGCTGGATGCCCTCGTCGGGGATATGCAGGTAGTCGACGTCGGCGAGATGCCACGCGGCCGCTCGCCCGAGATTGAACCAGCGGACGTCGCCTGAACGCAGTAATTGTACGAACATGCCGAAGGTGTACCAGTACTTGAGGTTCATCTGGCCTGCGTGCGAGGGGCCGAAGCCCTCATAGTCGAGCGGCAGATCGCCGTAATCCTGCCAGCCGTAAAAACCGTACCGGTCAATCGCGTCCAGCAGTGTCCCATTCCCAAAACTTGGGTCATCGACGTCGGGATCGAAATCTGGGTTGGGGTCGAATGCGGTGTTGACGTAGTGCTCGTAGAGCGGCCACTGCGCCGTGTCCGCCGCGGGCGCTTCGCCCAGCGCCCCGCTGTTGATGTACCACGCAGGCGAGGCCAGCCCGATCAATGGATGGCTGAATGCGGTGGCGAGTCTGTCAGCGGTGGAGCCGGACATGGGCCCGACGCCGAAATCGAGCAGGATTGAATGGGTCTTCTCCTCGCCGACGCGGAAATTGTGCCGGAACTGTTCGCCATTCGGGAAAAGGTCGATGGAGACCGTACCATCCGGTTCGGCCTCGATGGCCTTGGGGAAATTCTGCCAGAAATCGCGCACGGCGGCGGTCAGGCGCGGCCCGGCGGCGCCGAACCCGGCGGACACCCAGCCCAGCGCCTGGTCGCCGGTTTCGGGCGGCGAGATACCTGGCCCCGTAATCTCATAACCCGGCAGGGTACAATACGCTTGCAGCCGGGGCGCGGCCGGAGCTTCGAAGCCGGGCCAGCCCACGTCGCCGGTGTAGTTGTCCCACGTGCCCGTACCGCTTGAGTCCTGGTAGAGGCGAATCGCGGAAGCGGGGTCGTTGATGTCGATGTCGTTCTCGGTCAGGACGCGCAAAGCTGCCGCGCCCGGGTCGCGCAGGCGAAGGTTGAGCGCCAACGAACCGATGTAGACGCTGTTTACCGCCCCGAGATTGTGCGCGTTCGCCGGTTGACCGTCCACGGTTTCGACCACGGGCTGATTGTTCTCGACGGTGAAGTCGGCGCGAACCTGCGTCGAACCTGCATAGAAGTGGAGCCGCGCGGTGAAATCGAGCAGCGCGCGCGCGCTATCGTCGAGGATGCTCCCTTCGACGCGGACAACGGCACACAAGGGGCCGCTGCGTTCGACGGTCACATTGGTGGTGCGCGGCGTGAAGTCTGGCGATCCGCCGCCCACGATCGAGAGAGGCCCAGCGGGGTCGTAATCGATGGCGTTTCGCGGTGTCAGTGCTTCGAGCATCTCTTGGCCGTCCACTGTTACTTGCTCGAAGAGATTGAAGTCCGCGTCCGTGTTGATGGCGAACTGGGCAGCGCCCGTATCGACCAGCATCAATCCGGGAGTGGAGGTATTGATGGAAATTGCGTCCGCGGGCGCGGGTCCGGGACCGGACGTATCAATCCGCAGGGTCTCCGTACCGAAAGAGATGACATTCGTGAAGCAGCCGGCCAACACCCACTTGACCGGCGCAGCGGTATCGTCCGGCGCGCCGCCCCAGCGCGCCAGCACCTCAAATTGCGCCGGCACCGGCGCCTTGTCCACTGTGGCAAGCCGCAACGTTGACACATCCGTGACGTTCCAGGTTTCCGGCAATGGCACGCCGAAACTCGTGTATTCGTCGTAGCGCGCGGCGCCGTCATGCTCGACGATGTCAATGATTAGCTCGTCCTCGCCTTC
>JAGMZX010000088.1:11609-15620 GCA_018005585.1 Candidatus Hydrogenedentota bacterium
CCTTCGCCTTCAGCACCGCCCCCGAAGGCGACCCAGGCCGAGTCGAGGACATTGCCGGCTCCGGTCGCGAAGAGCTGTGTCAGCAGCGTGTTTGCCGCGCTGTTGGGATGCGAATCGCCGCTGTCGCCGCCGTACTCCTGCCGGAGCCGGTTCGGGTGTGTTGCGTGATCATTCGGATACGCCAGCGCATGGAACAGGTCGAATACGACGACGTTGTTCAGGCCGGTGCGCGTCTCATACGCGGACAGCCACGTATTCTTGAGCCAACTGTTGAACGCGCGAGCGCGGGCGGCATTTGCGTCGTTCGTGTCGTCCACTGGCGCATAATGCAGCGGCGGCGCAGTCACGGCGATGAAAAGCGTGTTCGGGTTTGCGGCGAAGATGTCTTCCAGTGCGCGATAGAGGACTGCGCCGTCGTTGTAGGTGCTTCCGGGGCCGTCGACGTGCCGGTATGCGGCGCGATAGTTGGCGAGCGTTTTCCAGTCTTCGAAGGGGTTGCCCGGGTCTTCGCCGTCGTCCTCGATATTACTGTTGGGAAAGCAACTCTTGAACATGATGATACGGTTTGCGCCGTCCGCGCAATCGTGGGTCTTGACATGCGCAACGTAATCGTTGAACCAGCGAATCCAGTGGTGCATGTCGGTCAGGTCGCCGGGCGTGTCCGCCAGGGAATCCGGCCGGCCCGCGTCCGGAGGGACGTCCGTGCCGTAAGTGATTTCGTTCACTTCGTCGATGTAGTTCTTCGCCAGCAAGGCGTCGCGCAGGCTGTCATCAAGCCAATTCTGGCCCACGGAATGATGAATGAATATGAGGTCATCTTCACCTTCACCCTCGCCTTCACCCTCGCCTTCGCCCTCGCCTTCGCCTTCGCCCTCGCCTTCGCCGCTTTCCCCTTGTGCCGTGATGGTGACAGTCGCATTGCCGCCATTGGAGGACACCTGGATGGTCCCGGTGTTCAATCCCGGACTGAGCGCGGCAGCGTTTATCGTGACATCTATGCCGGTAACGTCGGTTACACTGGTGCTGGAACCGCTGGACACGCTCAATTGAATCCAGGCGCTGGATGTGGCGAGCGTGAAGTTCAGCGCGGTTCCTTCGTCGCCGCCATTCCAGATGAGCAGTGTCCAAGGCCCGGTGTCGGCGCCGAAATCGTGTGCGGCGGCGGAGACAGCCAAGGACGGCTCGTCTTCCGGCGGGCAACCGGCAAGCAGAATCGGCGTGAAGGCGATGGCGGTGGCGGCGAACGCTCGGGTCAGGTTGGACATGGCATGTATTCCCCGTTGAACAACTAACTAGTTCCTCGTTCCCTCGCAGTCAGCTTATTCCGGTTCACGAGTTTTGTCAACATAAGTTCTCACTTTTTCCAGACTCGTCAAGCAAACGCTTGGGTCGGGACCGGGGAATAGGGGAGAGGCATCTCGCTTGTTTCCGGTATGATAGTCATTGTGAAGACGGTGCGAGGAATGTGATGAAAAGGTCATTCGCTGCGGCGGCAATGCTGATATTAGCGACATTGCACGGTTGCGCGGGCAGTTCAAACCCGGAGGCCGTGACGCCAACGGATAGGAAGGAAAGCCAGGAAGCCATGCCGGACAAGGTGGTGAAAACGGACGCGGAATGGCGGGCGCAGTTGACGCCCGGGCAGTACCATGTCACGCGCGAGAAGGGCACGGAACGCGCGTTTTCGGGCGAATACTGGGCCTCGAAGACGCCGGGGGTTTACAGGTGCGTCTGTTGCGGGCATGAACTCTTCAGCTCCGACACGAAGTTCGATTCGGGGTGCGGCTGGCCCAGTTTCTACGCGCCAATAGAGGGTGCGGGCATCGCCGAGTCGGAAGACCGCAGTTTCGGCATGGCGCGCACGGAAGTGACGTGCGGTCACTGTGGCGCCCACCTCGGCCACGTCTTCCCCGACGGTCCGCAGCCCACTGGGCTGCGCTATTGTATCAACTCGGCATCGCTCACGCTGGAACGCAAAGACGGCGCCGGGGAAAGCGAATAGGAGCGCGGAAAAGGGTTCAGAATGGATTCCGGGAACCTTGGTGCGGGGAAGCGGGATGTTTCCTGTGCATTCTTTCCATGCCTGCTGTGTCGTGCTGTCTGCACGAGAATAATGCCCTTCCCGCTGGCGAGGAAGACCTGGGTAGCGCTCGGCCATTGACGGTATGAACTGACTTCCCGGCTCCGGGCACAGGCATTCGCAGCTTCTTTCTGCTTCTTGTCTTGCCGCGCGGGGGATGTTCGCAAGCCGGGGTCTTGACAAACGGACGGGTTTCAACTATAAATATAGTCGTAATCGGTTAGCGTAGTCGGAGGGGGCGGCCATGGTTGCGAAAAACAAAGGCGGTCCGCTGCCGGAGCTGTCGCGTCTGGAACAGGAAATCATGCGCGTTGTGTGGCAATTGGGGGAGTGCTCCTCGGCCGAGGTGATTGACGCGTACACGCGCGAGCGGGCGCTGGCCAAGACCACGATTCGAACCGTGCTTTCGAACCTGCGCAAGAAGGGGTACGTGGAGCTGGTGCCCACGGTGGCGCGGGGGCACCGGCTGCGACCGGCGGTGAAACGGGAGCAGGTTGCGCGCTGTTCGCTGCGAACGCTCGTTGCGAATCTGTTCAATGGCTCCCCGCGCCATGCGATCGCGTATCTGTTGAATGAATCGGAGATTGCGGCGGCGGACTTGGACGAAATACGGCGGATGATCGAGCGCCGGAAGCAAGAAAGGGGGGCCAAATGAGCATGCGCGGGGAAGCGATGGAATGGCTGGCTTACCTGAGCGGTAACGCCGTCCTGGAACGCCTGTTCTGGGCAAGCGTCGAGATGGCGGTGCTTGCTGCGGCCGTTTGGGGCCTGACCGCGCTATTCCGCCCCGGGTCGCCGCGGGTGCGCGCGCTGTTGTGGCTGCTGGTGCTTGTGAAGCCGCTGACGGCGCTGGCGATAGGGCCGTTGTACCCCGTTTTCCAGTTGGAGACCGCGGAAGTCCGTTATGCGAGCGTGGACCTCGCGCCGCCGCGCCCGGGCGCGGCGATTCCCCCGGGCGCGGTCGTCGCGGGCGCGCCGCGGCAGCTTGCCGCCGCGCCTCCGGCGCCCACCCCGGCGTGCGGGGGCGGGCTCGCGTGGCCCGGTTCGGACTGGACTGCGGTTTACGAAATAGACACACGCTGGCTCGCGGTAGCGGTGTGGTTCGGGGCCGTATTGTTTCTTTCCGCGTACAAGGGTGCCGACGCCGTAAGGCTGCGCCGAATTGCGCGGGGCGGCGCCACGCCGCCGGCTGCGCTGTTGGAACACTACGCAATGGCGGCGCGCGAATTGGGCGTGAAGCGTCCGCCGCGGCTGGTGATCACGGCCGCGTGCGAATCGCCGGCGCTGGCGGGCATGCTGCGTCCGGTTATCTTGGTTCCCGCGTGGATGGCGGAGAGCGCGGGGACGGGCGTTGTCGCATGGGCGGTGCGGCACGAACTCACGCACTGGAAGCTGGGTGATACCCTGGCAAACCTCGTGCGGCAGCTGTCTCACGTGTTCTTTTTCTTCCATCCCGCGACGTGGTGGGCGGGCGCGCGCTGGGAGGAGTCGGCGGAACTCGCGTGCGACCGCGCGCTGGTGAACACCCAGGGCGACGCGGACGCCTACGCGGGCACGCTCTACCAGGTGCTGGCCGAGATTCGCGGGCGCCGTTCGCGCGCCGTTGCCGGGGGGCTATGCGCGACGCGCACGCAGGTCGGGCGGCGCATCGCAGCGCTGCTGGGCAATCCGCTGCTGTATCCCGCGCGGCTGGGGGCGTGGGCGGCGACGGGCCTGATCCTGCTGACGGCGTTCGTGCTGGGCTTGGGCGGCGCATTCAATGATCGCGCCGCGGCCGAAGCGGAAACTTCATCCCAGGCCGCCGCTACGACGGAAGACGTGGAAGCGCAGATCCGCAAGGCCATCGACGACCTGAGCGTAACGTCGGAGATGGAAGTGGGCCGCGTGAGCGCGGTGTTCGCCCTGGTCAAGGCCCAGCCCAACGCCGCGGC
>JAGMZX010000088.1:15720-25214 GCA_018005585.1 Candidatus Hydrogenedentota bacterium
GCGCAGGACCAGCCGCAAACGGAAACACCGCCGACGGACACTCCGGCGGATGCCACTCCCGCCGATGCGGAACAAGCAGCCCTGACACAGACGCTGGAACAGCCGGTATCGCTGGAATTCGAGAACATTCACGTCATTGAGATATTGGAGTTCATCGCGAATTCCTATGAAGTGAATCCTGTAGTGGACTGGCGGGTGGTCGCGCCGCCCAAACGCCCGCCGGCGCGCGTCTACGCAACCGACGGGATAGTGCCGTATCTCAACCTTTCGAACGTGTCGCTGCGCGTGGCGCTCGAGGCTCTGCTGCGCCCGCTGGGGCTGACATTCCGCGAGGAGCACGGCGTTGTCTGGATAAGCACCGAAGAGCAAATGCGGAAAGACTCGGCATTCGCCGGCGCGGCGCCCGCGGCGTCCGCGCAACCGGCGAAGGGACTCGAAGTGCTGGAATCGCCCGTGTCGCTCGAATTCGAAAACATTCACCTGCAAGAAATCGCGGAATTCATTTCGGATTCGTACGACCTCAATCTCGTCATCGATAGCCGCGCCGTGCCGCCGCCGGGCAGGGCGTCGGACAATCCACCCGCCGGGTCGCGCGGCTACGTTACGGACGGCATCGTGCCGTACGTGCATCTCAGTGACCTTCGCCTTAAGTACTGCCTTGAATTCCTGCTGCGTCCGCTCAATCTGGTCTGGATTCCCGCGGAAGGGTATGTCTGGATTACGTCCCTGGTCGAGCCACCGGAAATCCCGGCTGATGCCGCGAACGCCTCGGATGCCGCCCTGGCCGCCCCGGTCGGCGAAACGGACTCGGGCCTTGCGCTGCTGCGGGTTCGCACGTTGCCTGACGGGACGGAGCGCGCGCAGATCCGGACCCCCGGCGGTGGCGTCCGCTGGTACAGTGAAGGAGAGGTGTTCGAGGCGTATACGCTGCTTGAGATACGCGGCGAAGACGGCAGCGCGCGCCTGCGCGTGGATGGCAACGGCAGCGAGATCGCGCTGCACAGCGAGTTGGACGGGCGTCCGGCGGAGACTGCGGCGTCCGGTCCGCGCCTGCAGTTCCGCTGGGAGGCGCGCGAAGGGGGTAATGAACCTTTCGACGAGGTGGGGTGCATTCCGCGCGACGGCAAACAGGAGCCGGCCCTGAAACTCGAACGGGCCGTGCTTGTGAATGAGACTGATATCCGTTCCGTGACGATGCGCGAGAGCAAGCAAGCCGGCTTGTACGATGTGTTGATTACGCTCTCGGATGAAGCAGCCGCTCGGTTCGGCGATGCCACTGCCGCGAACGTGGGCCGGCGGCTGGCCATCGTCTACGACGGCCAGATTCTGAACGCGCCCGTAGTGCGGGATCGGATTGGCATGGAAGGCGTGATCTCGGGCCTGCAGCGGCCATGGGCCGAGGGCGTAGTCGAAGCGATACAGCATGCGTTGGGAGTGGAAGGCACCGCCGCGAGGCCCGCGGAAAACACGGTCGATGCCGCGGTGTTCGTGCAGACGGCCGATGTGGAAACCGCCGCGCCGCAATTCTCCCTTGAGGCCAGGTTCATTCATATTCCCGAAACGAACATCGAGTCTCTCCTGGCGATGTTGGAGCGCATTATGGAACCCGTGGTTTCGCCGCGTGATGTCATCGTCTACCGGGTCGCGGAACCGGCTGAAGTCCTGAACCGGATCGAGGGGTTGCCGGACTGTGAACTTGTTTCCGCGCCGCGAGTGTCCTTTCGCCCGTTGAACGAGCGCACGAAACTGGTGCTTCGGATGCGGAACCCGCAAGAATCGCAGGATGTCCAAGACATGATTCGAGGCTACAGTCCATCGCTGGAATCCTTCTGGAACGACGGACCGCCGTCCGCCATGGTTGCCGACCTTGCAACCGAGTATTTTCGAGAGAGCAGTAGTGCGCAGCCGCAACAGATTCACTACGGGGTCGTTCTTGCCGTCCGGGCGGCTGCAACAGATACGCCCGAAATACTTGATCTCGACCTTTACCTCAACAACACCCGACTGCATCATCGGTCGCGAGGACTCGCATTCTGGAGATTGAAGCCGGCGCCGGAAGTGCTCGAACACCCCGTTCGCGTACGTGCCCGACTTCGCGCGGACGAATCCATCGGCATCATGAGCAGGAGCAGCACGACGGGCCTGAAACAACTTGTTCTGTTGACCCTTACGGCGGTCGAGGGAGAGGGGTCCGCGTTCCACGAGGCAATGCCGACGTGACGGAACTGTCGCTTGAGAACCGCCCTGGGGCCCGGCTTGCCTGTTTGCTGCACGTCCTCTCAAAGTGCGCCACTTCAGATACGTGGTTACGCGTGCGCAAGCTCTTGTCCGATGTAGCTCTCGCGAAGATGAGGGCTTGTGCTTTGTCCCTGCCCGACCGGCAGTTGTGATGTCCTGGTGGAAATCCTGTTGACAACGCCCTTGCGAACGGGTAGGATTCCCTTAGTTACCGGAGCGGGACTAGCTCAGTTGGCAGAGCGCCAGCTTCCCAAGCTGGATGTCGCGAGTTCGAACCTCGTGTCCCGCTCCAATTGTTTTTCATTGCCTGCCGTTGCCGCGTGATGAATACCCTTGTCTTTATTGCCGATTCTTACAGCCTGTTTAGACGCGCTATACAACCCCATATCTGATATGCTTTTGCCGGACGTCGCCTGTTCTTGACGGGAAGAGACGGGAGTTGGTGCAAGGGTTGGTGCAAGAGACACGGACGCGGATTCGGCTGTCGCGGCGGCGCGTTCCCGTGCGACGAGAGGGGGGATGGCCGCGACCGCAGTTCCCAGGTCTCCCAGGTCGAGGTGCGTGTACAGGTTCGCGGTGAGCTTCGGGTCCGAATGCCGCATGGCAAACTGTGCCAGCTGCTGCGGCACGCCGGACTTGGCAAGCAATGTCCCGAAGGTATGCCGCAGGCTGTGGACGTCAACCACGCGGCCTCGTTCGTCCACCTTGATGATTTTCGCGGCCTGCAAGTCAAGCGTGAAGATCCGCGTCATGGCCGGGGGCAGTTCAAAAAGCAGGGGATCTTGTGCTGTCGCACCAAAGGCGACGACGTTAGCAGAGGACGGGCGCAGGTTAGCGCGCCCAATTCTGCTTGCGATGTAGGCCGAGAGTTCGGCGGCCAGGTCCTGTTGCAGGGCAACCCTTGCGCCGCGGCGCGCTTTCTCGTGAGCCGCCTCCAGTTCGATGTACGGAGGCTGATGGTCGAGCCGCACCTGCGAGAGGCGGATGCTGCGCAGTTCACCGAGTCGCAGGCCGGTCAACGCCATGGTCTTGTAAGCAAGCGCGCGGGTCTGCCCGAGTTCGACGAGTCTTTCCCGGACCTCGGGCCGTATGTTGGCTGCGCACGTGCCGCGTCGGCTGCCGCGACGAATCTTCAGGGCCTCTTCCAGTGGACGCCTCCGCGCGGCCTCGAAAAGCCGGAGCAGTTCGTCAACGCTGAACGCCCGTCTCTGTCGGCGCACATCGGTGCGTTCATTGGCCGCAGATACATGCTTGAACGGGTTTGCCGTAATGCGTTTTGTCATGACAAGCCAGTTGGCGAAGGCGTTCAGCGCTGCACGGTACGTGTTCCTGGTGCGCGGCCCCATCCCCTCACGCGCGCACACGCCAAGCCATTTTTCGAGAGGCTCACCGCTCAGGTCACGCAAGCGGTTGAATCCACACTCTCTCGCTACGCGTGTCAGGGTTCTCCGCCTTTCCACGATATGTTTCCTGCAACAGCCGATGTGTTCAAGGTGCTCGACGTAAGCTGCAATACAGGACTCGGTCTTGGCCTGCGCATTATTTGCCGCGATATTCTCCGCTGCGGTGATCACGCCCGCCCTGACCTTCTCCGCGCGTTTGTCAAGCTCCGCAGCGACCGCCAGGGCCGTCGAGCGGTCTTTGCAGCCGGTTGAAACCACGCAGACAACCCCGGCGGCATCGCGGTACTTCGCTGTGTATGTCGTCGCCTCGACAAGCACACGCTCCGCGCCGTCCTTGCCCGTCGTGACGCGGCCCTCGCGGCGCCTGCCGGCGCGGTCTTTCCAGCGCGCCCATTCGGCACTGCCGCGTTTGAAGCGCTCAGCGCTTTTCGGCGGGGGAATTGTGTATTTCTTCTTGTAGACAGAGCTCATGTCTTCCTATCCTCTTCGTCTTCTTGAGTCACCTTGACGCCCAGGAAGGCCGCGACGCGGTCCGCGGAGTTGAGCACGATGCTCTGGTCTCCGCGTGCAAAGCGCAGCAGGCTCATATACTGCACGCCAGTCTGCCGGCTGATTTCCGCGATGGTGTACTTCTTCCGTGCGATGGCGCGCCGCAGGACGTCGGTGATGTACTCGGGTTTCTGCTTTTTCATGTACAGATGAATATCTTGTTTTCCGGTTTCTGTCAAGTTCTTTTTCAGGCCAACTCGTGCCTGCTCCGGTCTGTTGCAGGCCCCTAAGGCCAGGAATTGCGGTTCATTGCCGGTCCTTCGCTAGAAAGGCACATCGTCTTCCGGGTCCCCGACGTCAACGTATGTGTAGGCGTGTTCACGGCATTCGAAGGGCTTGAACAGCTGGCGGTCCTTGTCAAATAGCAGGAGCGCTTTCCCGACGCGGCCGTTGCGGTTCTTTGCGATGTTTGCCTCCACCACATTGGGTCTCTTCTCGTCCGGGCACAGCAGCAGGACGAGGTCCGCATCCTGCTCGATGGCGCCGGACTCGCGAAGGTGGGAAAGTCTCGGACGCTCGCCGTCTGCCTGCCGGTTGAGCTGGCACAGCGCCAGAACGGGGATGCCGCACTCCTTGGCCGCCGCTTTCAGGGCCCCGGATATCTCGGCCACCTCCGAGGCCCGGCTGTCGCTCCTGGCCGAAGGGCGGACCAGCTGAAGGTAGTCGATGATGGCAAGCGCGACTCCTTGGCGTCGTACGAGCCGCCGCAGTTCGGAGCGGATTTCCGTCGTGTCCAAGGCGGGCGTATCGTCGATGAGCAGGGGCATGCGCTTCCACGCTGCGAGGGCAGGCCGCAGCCTCTCGCCGGCATTGGCCGGCGTGATGCGGCCGTTCTCTATGTCGCGCAGCGTGATGCCCGAGAGCGTGTACAGCATGCGTATCATCAGCTCCTGGCGCGACATTTCCAGGCTGAAGAAGGCGACCGGCTTGCGCAGGGTGTCTGCCACGTGCAGGGCGGCATTGAGGGCCAGAGCCGTCTTGCCCGTGCCGGGACGGCCTGCCACGATGCAGACTTGGCCGGGTTTCAGTCCCGCCGTCAGACGGTCGATGTCCGCGAAGCCCAGCGGCAGGCCGCTGAGACCGCCCGCGTCGAGCATGACCTGGAAGCTGTTGACGGTCTCGTCTATGAGAGTTTCAACGATGACGGCGCCGTTGCGGGCGCCGCGCTCCAGCAACGCCAGAGCCTCACGTTCCAGAATGCCAAGGACTTCCCGAGGGTCGGCGTCGGGCTGGTATGCGTCGCCAGCCGCCCGGGTGGCCAAGGCGAGCGTTTCGCGCAACAGCCAGCGGTTGCGCACCGTGGTTGCATAATATCCCGCGTTGGCCGAGGTGGGCGCGGCTCCCGTCAGTTCTGCAACGGATGACGCCCCTCCGGCGACGTCCAGCTTGCCGTGTTCGCGAAGCCAGGAGACCACGCTCACAGCGTCGGCGGGCTGCCCTTCCTTGTGCAGGCTGTACACAGCATCGTAGACCGCCTGGTGCGCGCGGTCGTGGAAGGCGGCATCACCCCGGCCAAGTATCTCTACGACCGACTCGAGTCCGTCGCCGTCGAGAAGCGCGCAACAAAGTGCCGCACATTCGGCCTCGGGGTCGTGAGGCGGCGTTTTCAGGGACAGGTTACGCGCCATCGGCGTTTTCCTTGTCCAAGAACCCTTCGAGCAACTTGGCCATTGCGGCCTGACCGCGCCGGGCGTCACCGTTGCGGTCCCCGCCATCACCCTTGGGATGACGCTCTTGGGCCGCGCGCCAAGCCTCGAAGATTCGGGTGAATTTGGAGGCGCCGTCCTTGACCTTGCGCAGCGGCGCCAGCGCGTGGACTTGCCGGAGCCAAAAGCAGGCGTCCTCATCTTTCGCCGCGAACAGCCAGCGCAGGCACCCGAGCACCTCTTCTTGCGGATGACCGTCCAGTGTGACCAGAGCCGCCAAGGCCTTGCGCTCGCATAGTCCCGCTGCTGAGCCGGGTTTCGGGAGCTTGACCATCGGATGGGCTTGCAGCAGGGCTTCGCGGATGCCGGGATAGGCCTTCTTCAGCGCTTCCATACCATCGAGAGGGTCCGCCGCGGCAGCGGCGTGATGCTCTTCTTGGCCTACTCTTTCGTTAGGAGGTAGGTGGTTGGTGGTAGGAGGTAGGGGTTGCCTAACAGTAGGGCATACCGTTCCCGATACCGTTCCCGATGCCGTCTCGGGAATGATTTCCCTGACTCTGTCGCGGAACACGGAGTCGAAGGCATCTGAGGAGGCAGACATATTCTGCCTTATATACGAGCGTAAATGACTGACGAGCGCGCAGAGGGATGAGCCCCAACGCAGCCCCTCCAGACCACCCGCCCACCCCCGAATGACATTGCCATTTGCAGCGGGGTCCCATTCGACAAGCTTCGGGAGTCCGATGACCCCCGACCGGCCGTCCAGCATCAGGAACTTCGCCTTCTGTAATTCCGCCAGCACTCGTGTTACACGCTCAAGCGCCCAATTCCACTCTTCCGCCAGCGACACTGCGCGCTCCTCGAGAGCGCCGAATGGCGTTGTTTTGGGATTTATCGTCAAAAGCAACAGCGCCAACTTTGCGTCATCGGTGAGGTGCCTGAATGCGGGGTTAGTGTAGACGCAGACGGGAATTTTTCGGTAGCGACCCATGGTACTAACTCCCAGTAGGACACTTGGGCCGCGAGCAATCAGGGCAGCCCGCGGCAACTATGTTGGCTTCCAGGAACCCCGTCATCTCGGCGATGCATGCGGTATCCGCCAGACGGCCCCGGCCATCCAGTATCCAGCCGCGGCGGTCAGCGTCCTGTGCGGCCGCTACCTCAAGGAGCTTTACGAACAGCCCAAATACGGCGTCTGCGCGCTCCACACCGGCGAGTTTCCGCATTCTCCTGTACGAAGTGCTCCAAGACGGGCCGCTCACCCTTAGCCGGACGTACTCGAGAGGTTTCCGCCGCTGCTCTTCGCCTGCTCGCCAAGGCCGGCCCTTGGAATTCACTTCATAAAGACGCCGCCAGTCACGAATTCTTAACGCCTTCATATCGCAACCCTCCGGGCAAGCTGGCGTTCTTGGGAGATAACCGGCGCAGGTCGGGACACCCTTGGTTAATCCACGCCATGATGGCCTCGCGGGACCATTTCACAGATCCCAGCAGCTTAATCGAGGGTGGCAATACCCCCGTGTCGCGCATGCGCCAGATCGATCGGGTGCTGATGCCGAGCGCTGCGGCGACTTCCTTACAGCTCCACAGTTCAGGGGTGACCAGTACGGGTTTGGTCATGGTCGTTTAACCTCTGCATTCTTGCCAGAACGGTATGTCCAGGACACGCGGAAAGGTTACTCGGTCACATATGGTGTCACTGCTTGTCACCGGGAGGAAGCGGATCGGTCAATAAAACCGCGGGTTTTAGGCAGGGTATGTCACTAAAGTGTCACACGGCCGCGAGAAAGTGACAGGGTACGGGAGTCAATTGATTTCGAGGTCATCATCATAATCTGACCCCCGTCCCGCGCTCCGATGCAGGCGTTCAAGAGCCTCTTTCTGCTTGTCAAGCCAATCGAGCGCTCTGTCCCTCGCAATCGGTCCAGGCGGTAGTTCTCCCCGCTCGATGGCGCGCGTCACTCGTTTGGCGGCCGTGTTGGGACGCACACGCAGCTGAGTCGCAAGCTTCTTCCCCAACTCGGCCCGCGTCACAGGGTCTTTCTCTGCGTCTACAGCATGCTCCATACTGGCTATTGGTGCAGTCTCTGCTCCAGGTCTTGGCAACAAGTCCCGGAGATACCGGTGGATTGGGAACCCCTTGGACCGTACCCATTGCAGGAATTCGGAGGGTTTCACAAGGACGTCACAAGTATCGGGATCAGGAAACCTTTGGAATTTTCCCGCAATCATAGCTTTTCGTGCGAAATCGTATTCGGGAGACGTCGTGACGGCGTAGTCCGTCATGGAAAGGGGGGCGCGTTGCCGGGCACGACAATCCTCGCAATAGGACTGATAGGTTTGGTGGGGAGGACACCTCACTTCTGCGCCCTCGGGAGATTCACGCCAGACGTCGCCGAAGGCAAGACGCACCGCCGTCGGAAGTAATACGAGGTCCCTTTCGTGCATACTGCTCGCCGGCCTCGAATCAGGACTTGGAATGCGCAAGAAGCTGATGCTGCCGTCGCGGTTAGGCCTAAGACATTCAACTGCTGGGGGGCTTGTCATGCGGTCAGGCAATAGGTCTGCGTATTCGTCGTGAATTGGGAACCACATTTTGACGCACCACTCGAGGAAATCTGAGAAACGCACGACGTGGCGGTCCCTACCGGCATTCTCCTTTTCAGCACGTTCTTCAGGACTCATTTGGTTTATTCTTCTCCAATAAGCCTCTATCTCGTCAAATCTGGCCGCGTTGCAGAATTCAAGTGCTTCTGCAGCCTCTCGGGTGGGTTCTGCCGGCAAGATACGTCCCGCTTGGATAAGTGCGTGATTCCAAATACCTTCCACGGGAATCTCAGAAGCCTTCATGTGCGCGGCAGAGTGTGTGAGAGTTGGCCCCTGATTTTGGTGCGCAGACGCATCCTTGAACCATCCTTCTGGAAACCCAAAGGTAAAATCACGTCTTGCCATTTTGCGCACATAGCGCAATGCTTCTTCTTCAGTCCTCGCGTGACTGGAGGCCCGGAATGAGTACATAGTCTGTAACGACACCGGAGCATGGGAAAACACTGTCTCGACACATTCCGAGATTGGCATCCGTTGCGTAAGCAGGGCGTTCCCTGGGTTGGGGCTTTTCGGTCCGATGTTTGGCTCGTCTGACGCGCTTACCTCCTTCTTCTTCCGTCTTGTCATTTCATCGCATCCCTTCAAATATGGTGCCTGATATGCGTGCCGTGGAAGTGAGTTCCGCTGTTTCAGCAAGGTCAGCCGCAGCTTCAACACAGCGTGCGAGAATTGTGGCAGTTTTGTAGGAGGTAAGCAAGTCAATAGGTGCCAACTGGAGGCAAGTACAGGAATTGGGCCGAGGCATATATCCCGGAGTTCACGGGATAAACCAGGGATAAGGCCGTGGTAGAATGCGGGTTGTCTTGTACCCCTGCTTGGACAGGGGCAGGTCATACAATACCGGTTCTCAGTCGCTACTTGAGTCCCACTGCGCCCTCGGATTCACGGGTGGGTCAATCCGGAGAGACACGGATGATCAGCCACCGTTCGGCGGGGGCATGCCTATGAAATTGAACCGGACCAGGGGCTCTTGCTGTTGGGTGTCCGGCTTCAGTCCGAGTAGGTGGACCAGGCGGTCCGCGGCCGCTATCCTGTCGTGCATCTCTATCGT
>JAGMZX010000089.1 GCA_018005585.1 Candidatus Hydrogenedentota bacterium
ATCCTCCTGAGAGCGCGCGCCCGGCGCCTTCTTGATCGCCACGATCCCGGGCACGATCAGCAGCCGCGCGATGGGCGATGCTTGTTCGCGCCCGACAGGAAGCGCGCGCGCGCCGTGGTATTCTTTCGTGCGGTCAGACATTGCGACCTCGTCGATCCGTTCCTTCACGAAGCGCGGCAGCCCATGCCGTCCGTCCGGATGCCCATCGGCCCAGGCGGGCCAGTATCCGCAGCCCCAGTCCTCGATGCAATACCAGCCGCCGGGGCGCAGCCGCTCGTAAAACAGGGTTTCGTACGAGGCTTGCGTGGGCCCATATACGTGGGACGCGTCATCGAACACCACGTCCACAGGGCCGGCCCCAAAATGCGCCTCGATCGCCGTTCGCAAGAAACGCGGGTCATCCTGCGAGCCGATGGCGACGGACACGCGGTTGTCCGCGGCGTTCTTTCGCAGCCACTTGTACAACGCGCGCGGCGGTTTCCTGATGTCGACGCTGAGAATGCGCGCGGCGTGAAAATACCGCGCGAACAGGATCGTCGACCCGCCCCGGTGAATGCCCAGTTCGACGATACGCAACGGCGCGTCGCGTCTCGACCCGAGCAGTTCCTCATAGAACTTCAAATAATGAGCCGATTTCTCGACGGGAATGCACGCCCCCGTCTCGGCCGCGGCCTCCGCCAGCGTGCCGTGACGCACCGAGCCGTCGCTCATGGCGCGTCCACTGCCCCGGGGTCCGCGCCGACAAGAATGTCCACTTTCGGATCAAGCGCGCCGCCCGAGATGATGAGTTTCATGGCGTCTTCGACGCTCATGTCCACCGGCGTGATTTCGTCGGGCGAGAAGTAGAGCAGGAAACCGGAGGTGGGATTGGGCGTGGTCGGCACAAAGACCGCCGTGCGCGGCGCGCCGTGCACGCGCGCGACGGCGCCGTCTCCTTCCGCGGTGATAAAACCGACGGCCCAGATGCCGCGGCGGGGATACTCAACCAGCACTACTTCCTGGAACACGGCGCCGCGGCCCACGAACACGTCGCGCGTCTGTTGCACGGCGCGGTAGACCTTGTTAATCAGCGGGATCCGGTGCAGCACCAGTTCGCCGTAGTGGATGAGCCTGCGCGTGACAAGGTACCGCGCGAGAAGGCCCGTTGTCAGGAAAATCAGGATGGCCGTCAAAAGGCCCAGCCCCGGCGTGTATTGGACCAGCGTCAGAAACCTCAAAGAAGGAATCCGTTCTCCGAACTCGTTTCCATAGGCCACCACATAGCGAATGAAGCCCTCGAGCGCCCCCACGATACTCACGGCGGCCACCCACGTGATCCAGAGCGTCACGATGAGCGGCACCCAGACGAGCATGCCGGTAATCAAATAACGGCGCAAATGGAAGAAATAGCGGCGCCAGAAACCGAAAAAGCCTCGCTCGGAAGGTTCGCCATCGTTGCGCCGGATCCGTCTCAGCCGCGCCCGGCGCGGCGGCGCCGCGGGCGCGGGGTGCTGGCCGCCGGGGTCAGGCGTCTTTGACTTCTTTTTGCGCCGCATTGCTTCCTTCCCGCGGCAGCACCTCAAGCCGGATACTTGAAATGTGATGGGCCGCGCCCTCGAGCACCGTCACGCGATACCGGTCAAATTCGAGCACCTCGCCTTTCGCGGGAATGCGCCCCACGGCATGCATGATCCAGCCGGCGACGGTTTCGACTTCCTCGTCGCGCACGTCGAGTTCCATGGCCCGCGCCGCCGCCTCGAGTTCCATCCGCGCATCAATCACATAGGCATCCGGCCCGACCTTGCGGATGGACATGCCCACCTTGTCGAATTCGTCCTGAATATCGCCCAGAACTTCCTCGAGAATGTCTTCGATGGCAATCAATCCGTCTGTGCCGCCGTATTCGTCCGTGACGATCGCGATGTGCTGTCCGGCGCGGCGCATGGCTTTCAACAGGTCATCCAGTTTCATCGAGTCGGGTACATGCATCACGGACCGTACAAACCGGTCTATCGATTCGTTCTCCGGCGTCGCGTCCGTCAGCACGTCGAATGCGCTTACCACGCCCACGATCTCGTCGATGCTGTTCCCGTAGACGGGGATGCGCGTAAGGCCCGTGTCGGCGAAAAGCTGAACCAGTTCGCGCCGCGCCGCCGTGCGGGGCAATGCCTTCATGTCGATGCGCGGCACCATGACCTCGTTTGCCTGTTGCTGCTGCAGGTCGATGACCGAATGGATCATCTCCCGCTTCTCGGGTTCGAGCGTACCATGGTCCGCGCTTTCATCGACCAGCGACCGCACGTCCTCGACTGAGCTCATCAAGAGGCGGATATTGCGCACGCGCGTCTCGTCGCCGATCAGGCCGCGGAAGGGCCTGGCCAGCCACGTGATCGGCGTCACGAGAGGCCAGAGCAGGAACGCAAAAGCGCGCACAAGCGGCAGGAACAGCAGGGCCAGCCGCGTGGGATGTATGCGGAACATGCTCTTGGGCACTACTTCCGCGAAAATGAGGATGATCGGCGTGACCAGGAGCGCGGCGATGCTCGGGTTCGTCAGTTGCGTGAACGCAAAGGTGCTCGTCACCAGGGCCAGATTCGTGCCAATAAGCAGAAGCGTCAGCATATGGTCCGGCCGCTCCATGAACCGCAGGAGCGCGCGCGCGTTCAGGTTCTTTTCCTTTTCAGCCAGATAACGCACGCGGATCGGATTGCAGGCCACGAACCCCGTCTCATAGCCCGCAAAAAACGCGTTCAGCAACAGAGCCATAAAGAAAACGAACACCGTCGTAATCACGTCTGCTGCACCTCCTCGGTTCGTGCGGGCACCTTGATCAAGACGCGCGCTACGCGCTTGCGCTCCATCGTCTCCACCGTGTATTGCACACCTTCGTGCTCGACCTGGTCCCCCGCTTCCAGCACTTTCTCCGACAGGTCCATGAGAAAGCCCGCAACCGTCGTGTGCTCCTCGTCGCGGACGGGGATGCCCGTCAATTGCTCGAGTTCATCGAGCGGCAGGTTGCCCTCGACGCGATACAGTCCTTCGCCGACCGACTCGTAGTGCGGCTTCTGTTCGAGCGCTTCCTCCCCGATTTCCCCGACAATCTCGCGCAGCGCGTCCTGCAGCGTCACCAGCCCTTCCGTGCCGCCGTATTCGTCCACGACGATCGCAAGGTGCATGTGCATGCGCTGCGCCGTCTTGACGAACGCGGCGATAGACATGGTCTCCGGCACGAACAGCGGCTTGCGCAGCAGCGGCAGAATCGGGGCGCCGGTCTGGCCCGAGGTGAAGCCCGGCAACAGGTCTTTGGCGTACAGCACACCCGTGATGTGGTCGAGATTGTCGCGATACACGGGCATGCGCGCATATTCATGCTCGCGGAAGAGGTCCAGCGCCTCGCCGACGGTCGCGTCATCCGTCAGCGCAATGACGTCAGGCCGGGGAATCAGGATGTCGCGCACCATGACCTGGCCGAAGTCCAGAATACCCTGGATCATGCGGCGTTCATCCTCCTCGATCACGCCCACCGCCTCGCCCTCGGACAGGAGCGACTTGAACTCCTCGTCCGTCATGAACGGGGCAACACGCACGCGGCTGAAGCGCGTAACGCGAAACAAGAAACCCGTGAGAAGGATGATGCCGTCGCGCACCGGCGCCAGAATCCGGTCCACCAGGAAAATCGGGACCGCCGCGGTGCGGGCAAAGGCTTCGCTCTGCCAGACAACAATGATCTTGGGGAGGATCTCGCCAAACAGGACAAGGATGGCCGTGCTCAAAAACACGGCCACAGCGTACGCCGCCGCCACCGGTGCGCCCGTGAATACCGAACTGAAAAGCGCTTCCAGGCGAGGCGCGAGAACCACGCTCAAGAGCACGTTTACAATCGAATTGCCCATGAGAATAGTCGTGAGCAGATTGCCGGGGTGATCCAGCAAGTGCGCCGCGAGGCGGCTCAGCAGGTGGTCGCTCTCGCGCATGGCCCGCACACGCAGCTTGTGCAGCGAGAAAAACGCCACTTCCGTCGCCGAGAAGAAGGCGGAACAGGCCAGCAGAAAAAGAGAAAGCAGAATACGTTCCGGAGGGAAATGCGCGGACAGCGTTTCGCCGGAAACGGCGGAATCCACGGCCGGGGCCGCGGTCTCCGAAGAGGACACGGAACCGCCCACCGCGTTAACCAATAGCAGAGCCACAGCCACCCACAATCCGGTGACCACAAAGACCGCCACGGGCGAACGGGCGGAGCCGGATGGCTTAGGTCGGGCTGCGTCGCTAGTGTCTTCCAAGGGTACTTGCACCTCCGCGCCGCCTGACGCGTTCGCGCCGCAGATACCGCGCTTCCCGCGCGGCCATGGCGTCCGCCTGCGCGCATGTCGCATGATCATGCCCCAGCAAGTGCAGCAACCCGTGGCAAAACAGCAGCCGCACCTCCGCCCGCGCCGCCACGCCGTCGCCTCGCGACCGGCGCATCACCGTTTCGAGGGAAATCACGATGTCGCCGAGCGTGCGCGCGCCGTCCGGCTGCGGGACGTCCTGCCCGAATGACAAGACATCGGTGGGGCCGCGTTTCTTGCGGTACGCCCGGTTCAGACCGGCGATTTCGGCGTCGTCGCAAAAGAGCACGCTGACCTCGACCGTCCCCGTGCGGTTCTCGCCCGCGCAAACGCGCTCCGCAAGGCGCAACAGCACATCGCGCCGGTACGCCCTCTTGATCCGCGACTCGCTGCGAATGTCCAAGCGCACCTTCATCCCGCGCCTCCCGGCATCCGGATGATGTTCTGCGCGTCCTTGTCTTTCTTCATTTCCGGGTACGCAATACGCGTGTGCGACGCGCTGAGCACACGCTGCGTGAGCAGTGACGCAATCACGTTCAGGTCTTTCATGGTCAGGCCGCACTCGTCAAACTGGCCGTCGGCGGCCCGGATCGCGATGATCTTGTCGATGAACTCGCGCACGCGCTCTTCATTGGGATTCTTGATCGAGCGCACACCCGACTCAACCGCGTCGCAGATCATCAGGATCGCCGTCTCCCGGCGCTGCGGCTTCGGGCCGGGATAGCGGAAGTCCGCCTCGCACACTTCGCTGTGTTTCTGTTGTTCCTTCGCCTGCTGGTAGAAGAACCCGATCATTGTCGTGCCATGGTGTTCAAGGATGCCGTCGATAACCGGTTTCGGCAGGTGATACTCGCGCGCAAGTTCGACGCCGTACAACACGTGCGCGGCGATCGCGCGCGCGCTGAGCCGCGGCGTCAGCTCGTCGTGAATGTTGAAGCCTTTCTGGTTCTCCGTGAAGTATTCCGGCCGCCGCATCTTGCCGATGTCGTGATAATAAGCGCAGACGCGGGCCATCAAGCCATTCGCGCCCACCGCCTCAGACACCGCTTCCGCGAGTTGCCCCATCATGAGCGAGTGCGACCATGTCGCGGGCACCTCCATGGCGAGGCGGCCCAGGACCTCGTTGTTCAGGTCCGAGTATTCAAGCAACTGTATGTCCGTGGTGATGCCGAAGAGCCGCTCCAGCGGCGAGAGCACGCCTGGCACGAGAAACAGGCACAGGAAACCGTTCAGCCCGATCAGCAGCAGGTGCCGCGCCGCCGCCTCGCTGAAGACCGAATCCGTCGCGAGAATCAGCGCAAGCATCGTAAGCAGGCCGGCGAAAGTCGCCTTGAGCGTCGCCGCCGTCATGTCGCTGCGCCGGCGCACCTTGAAGATGCTGAACACGCCCGCCAGGGACATGCCCATCGCGAGCACCGCAACACGCCAATCGTAGCCGTACTGCGCGGAGACGAGTCCCGCCACCACCACCGTGAAAAGCGCCGCGAGACGGACGTTGATGAGTATCGCATAGAGGATAGCCGCGGCCGCCACCGGCAGCAGAAAACCGGACGGGTCGAAGTAGTACGCTATGCGGCCCGCGAGCAGGATGCCGCACAGGAGCAGCAATCCAACGTAGAGTTGTTTGTCCTGTTCGGCAGGCGATTCGGCCCCAAACAGCGTGATGGCGCGGCGCAGGCATGCCAAGGCAAGCAACCCGAGAATCACGTGCGCGGCAATCGTGGTGTGCAGACGCGCGGCCGGCCGCTGATGAAGCTGGAGCTTTTCCAGGTAGGTGCGGACGTCCGACCGCGATTGCGCCGTCCAACGTTCGCCCTCATCCTGGATGATTTCATGGGCCTGGATCTCTTTCATGACCGGCTCTACGGCATTGCCGGCCTGCTGGCGCGCGTTCCGGGTGGCGTCTTCGTCCAGGTACAGCGTGTCCGACAGCGCGGGCGCGGTCACCGCAAGGGCGGCGTCACTCAATTTGCCCCAGTCGAAATCGGGGTCTCCCTGTTCGCGCGCGAACAGCTTGGCGGAATTCTCCAGCCGCTCGCCAAGCAATTCGGCGGCCTGACTCGGATTCGGAACGGAGGCCAGCGCCTGCTCGTCGCTGAGTTGCTGGCCCGCGGCGGCGTCATCGCGCAAAATGACTACGCGCCGTTCCAGCAGGTCGGGCGCAAGCTCGGCGTTTCGAACGCCTTGGCTCAGGACAAACTCCAGGTCCTCCCGCGCCATGCGCGCCAGCGCTTCGCCCGCGCCGAAGGAGAACGGCGCACTGGTCTCGGGGTTCAGCGCGACGACCTTCCTCGCTTCCGCCGCCCCGGTCTCGCTGTTCGCCGCCTCTTCCGGCTCCGCGAATACGCGGTCCGGAAGCGAGAACAGGTCCGGCGTCAGCCAGGACGCCAGCATGGCCGGCTCCGGCGCATCGGGCGGCAGCGCGTCCGGGCCAAGCCCCGCGATGTATTCCGATACCGCGGCGGCTACCACCTCCTTCGGCGTCTGCGCCGACGTAGAAGCACGCAGCCCTGCGAGTATCCGGGCCGACACGCCGGGCCAATGCGCGCGAATCGCGGTTATCCGCTCCTCGACGCGCGCCAGCTGCTCGCGAACGCGGTCCCGCCGCACCCGATACGTGTAGGGCACTTTCGCGGCCGCGGCGGCGCGCGCCTGCTCCGTCTTCTCGAGGTCCACCGATTCAAAGAAGAACGCCGCCTGAAACCGCTCCGTTGATACGATTTGCTTGTCGATATTGCGGTCCAGGCTTTGGGGTTGCTGTTCGGGCACGCGCGTTACGGCAAAGACAATCACCACGAGCGCCGCGCCCAGCGCTGTGCGGCGCAGATACCGCTCACGCGCGCGACCTGAGTCGCCATTGGCGGACGCGCGCTGCGCGAATGCGCCCAAACGCGCTTTTTTCTGGGCGAAGCGGCCGATCATGAAGAGGTTCCCGTGCCTTTCAAGGCGGCCTGATCCGGCACGGTTCCCGCCTGGTCCGCGCGGTCGGCTTCATAGGCATCGATAATCCGCTGCACGAGCGGATGGCGCACGACGTCCTCTTTCGTCAGGTGAACGATCCCGATGCCAGGCACGTCGCGCAGGATGCGCCGGGCTTCAATCAGCCCCGACTTCGCGCCTTTCGGCAGGTCGATCTGCGTCACATCACCCGTGATCACGGCGCGGGAACCCTTGCCCAGCCGCGTCAGAAACATGAGCATCTGCTCCGTGGTAGTGTTCTGCGCCTCGTCCAGAATAATGAAAGCGTTATCGAGCGTGCGTCCGCGCATAAACGCGAGCGGCGCCACCTCGATGCGCTCCTGGTCCAGCAGCCGGCGCACCCGCTCCAGGTCCACCATCGAGTATAGCGCGTCGTAAAGCGGCCGCAGGTAGGGGTTGACCTTCTCCGCAATATCGCCGGGAAGGAATCCGAGGTTTTCGCCCGCTTCCACGGCGGGCCGCGTCAGCACGAGGCGCATGACTTCTTTGTTCAAAAGGGCCGAAACCGCCGCCGCCATGGCCAGGTACGTCTTGCCCGTCCCCGCCGGGCCAATCGCCAGCGTCGTCTCGCAGCCCTTGATCGTGTCAAGGTAATACCGCTGCCCATGCGTGCGCGGCCGGATGGGCATGTCATGGCGCAAGACCGCGTGCCGATGCGACAGCACCTCGCCCACCCGCGCGTCGCGCCCTTGGCGCAACTCTTCGAGCGCGTAGGTAATGTCGGCCAGCGTCGGCGTATGCCCCCCGCGCACCGCTTCCAGGAGGCCGGTAAGCAGGCCCGCCACCGACGGCGCTTCTTCGCTGTCGCCAATCACGACAACCTTCGCGCCGCGGTCCACAATGCGCACGTGCGTTTCCGCCTGGATGCGTTTGCGCAACTCCCCGTTATTGCCGAGGAGTTTGACTGCCTCTTCTTGACTATTCAGTTGGATTTCGTGGTTCAGGTCGCGTCTGCGTCCTTCTGTTGCATCAACCCGCCGCTCACTCTGACAGCGCAGCGCATGCAGCCGGGGCCCGCGTTCAGGGGCCAGGCGCCATGGGCGCCTCGACGGGCGGCGTTATTGAGGGTCCGTCCTCGCCGCCGCGTTCCGGCGCCGGCGTGGGCGCGTCCAAGGCCACCCCGGGGGGCGAAGACACGCGCGCGTCCGGCTGCGGCTGCACGGGCGCCCCCTCCGGCGCTACGCGGATCTGATAGGCGGTCTCGCCCGGTTTCAGGTAGTTCCCTTTTTCGCGAAGTTCCTTTTCAAACGCAAAGGGGTCCGATTGCAGGAAATGAAGGTAGGCTTCCGCGCGTTGTTCCTCGGTGCGCACTGCTTCCAGTTCGGCGCTCTTGCTCTTCGCCTCTTCTCTGTTCCGCTGATGGAGCGCGCGCCGTCCCTCGAGTCCGCGCCAGTGAAACGCAGACAACGCAACGCCCAAGCCCAACACGCACACGTAAACCAGCAAGCGAATGCCCTTCATAGCACCACCGTTGGGGCTTCCGCCCCATTTGTTGCCTTCTTCCTTCTATTTTCGCGCAATGCGCACTCTTTTGTAAACCTATTTCTTCGCCCGCTTGAATGCCCCGGCGCCCAGATACACCGCCTGGCCGCCCAATTCCTCCTCAATCCGCAGCAACTGGTTGTATTTTGCGACCCGGTCGCTGCGCGAGGCCGACCCCGTCTTGATCTGGCCGGCATTGATGGCCACGGCAATGTCGGCAATCGTGGCGTCTTCTGTCTCGCCGCTGCGGTGCGAGATCACCGTGGCATAGCCGGCCCGGTGCGCCATCTGGCAGGTGTCCAGGGTTTCAGTGAGGGTGCCGATCTGGTTCACCTTGACCAGGATCGCATTGGCAACACCCTCGCGAATGCCGCGGCTCAAGTATTCCGTATTCGTCACAAACAGGTCATCGCCAACGAGTTGCAACTGGTCGCCCAATTTGGCCGTCAGCTTGGCCCAATTGGGCCAGTCCTCCTCGGCCAAGCCGTCCTCCAGCGATATGATCGGATATGCGCCCGCCCATTCCTCCCAGAAAGCGACCATGGCGTCGGCGTTCTTCTTGGGGTCCTTCTCGGCTTCAAGCCGGTACTCGTTCTTGTCCCCCTTATAGAAGCTGCTGGCAGCGGCGTCCAAGGCGATCCAGACATCCTTCCCCGGCTCGTACTTGGCGGCCTCAATCGCCTCCAAAATGACCTTGACCGCCTCGACGTTCGAGGTAAGGTTCGGCGCGAACCCGCCCTCGTCGCCTACGGACGTGTTCAATCCTTTCTTCTTCAGCACTTTCTTGAGCGAATGAAACACCTCGGCGCCCATGCGCAGCGCTTCGCGGAAAGTCGGCGCGCCCGCGGGCACCACCATGAACTCCTGAATATCGACATTATTGTCTGCGTGCTGGCCGCCGTTCAGGATGTTCATCATGGGAACGGGCAGCGTATAGGCGTTTGTGCCTCCAATATAGCGATACAGCGGCAGGTCCAGGTACGCGGCCGCGGCCTTGGCCGTCGCCAGCGAAACGCCGAGAATGGCGTTCGCGCCGAGCTTGCCCTTGTTGCGCGTGCCATCGAGTTCGCAGAGTCTGCGGTCGACTTCGCGCTGGTCCAGCGCCTCGGCGTCGGTCAGCGCGCCCGCGATGATTTCGTTCACGTTCGCGACGGCCTTCTCGACCCCCTTGCCGAGGTAGCGTTTCTGGTCGTTGTCGCGCAATTCCACGGCCTCGTTAACGCCGGTCGAAGCGCCCGAAGGCACGGCGGCGCGGCCCATGACGCCGCTCTCGAGGTAGACATCCACTTCCACCGTCGGATTCCCGCGGGAATCGAGAATCTCACGACCTTGAATACCCTTGATTCGTGTCATGTTATGCAGCTTCCTTGTGGTTAAGGCCGCCGGCCGCACGCCTCTCGCCGTGCGGCGCCGCGGCTCAGTTTTTCCAGGGGAACAGCAGATCGCGGAGGCCGCGATTCAGGTAGTCGTCTTCCGCATCGTTAAAATCCACAGCCGCATGCGCATGGGCGGCCGCGGGCTTCCCCCGCGCGTCCCGCGCAGCGTATTTGCGCGACAGCATCTCATAGGCGCTCGAGGCCAGCACGACGGCCACGGCGGGCGCCAGCAAAAAGAAGATCGGCGGCGCCAGCGAAATGACCATCAGCAGAATAAACCACGGCGCGAGACCCAGCGCGTAGAAAGGATTGTCGAGCACGAGCAGCGCGCTCAACTTCAGCGTGGCCCATACGCCGGCGCGCTTCTGTACAAGCGCCGGCATCGCCAGCAGCGACACGAGAAAGACAAAGACCAGCCCCCACAGCGCCGCCGCGCTGAGGCCGTAGCCCAGCCACGGCGCACGGGCGCGCAACTGGTAAGCATAGAACACCGCACTGGCGCCCAGGCAGCATGCGGCGGCAAGCAGGCACACCCCCACGCCGGCCGCACGGCATCCGTACAAGCGCAGGCCGGTGAAAAAGGCGCGTACGGCGCCGTCGCGCGTGTCGATGAGCTCCTTCACCATGTGGGCCAGGCCGGCGGCGAGCACGGGCCATACGACGCCGAGCGTCACGCCGAGCAGCGGTATGCCCAAATAGAAGGCCACGGCCAGGTCCTCACTCAAGAACGCGCCAAGAGCGAGACTGCCCGGCGCCAGGAGCACGAGCGCGATACACACATTCACCACGAGCAGTTTGCCGAGGTGATCATAGGCTACCCAGAATGTCATCTTGAGTGCACGTCGCAACATGGCGCCGCCAAAACACGCTGAGAGGGCATGCGAACCGGCCCGGGCTCACAGAAAGACGCGTACGCGGCTGCGCTTGCGCAATTCCGCGATCCACTTCTGGTACCGCTCGTCCGCGTACCGGGAACGCAGCAGCGGCTCGATGTCCGTTCGCGCTTCCTCGAAGGAGGCCAGACCCGCGCCCTCCTTCTCTTCCACTTTCAGCAGTTGGAAACCCCACTGGGTCTCAATAATCTCGCTAATGCCGCCTTCCGCGAGCGCAAAAGCCGCGTTCTCCAGTTCCGGCACCAGGTCGCCGCGGCTGACCCATCCCATCAGGCCGCCATCCGCCGCATCCGGTCCCTCGGAGTACTGTTTCGCCAGTTCGGCGAAGTCCGCGCCGAGCCGGGCCTCTTCGGCAACGGCCTCGAGCCGCGCCTTTACCCGCGCCCGTTCCGCGGCATCGTCGCCCGCACTCAGAAACACGCGCCGCAGCTTGACCCGCTCCGGCCGGGAGAATGCGTCTTGATGGTCCTGGTAGTACTGCCGCGCGTCGGCCTCCGAGATAACCGCTTCCTGCTCAAACGTCCGGTGTTTCTGAACCCCCACCGAGATAGCCATGATCTGTTTGCGCAGGCTCTCGCGGAAATCGCTCATCGATTCGCCCGCGGTTTCCAGCACCCGGCGGAACTCTTCCGGCGAGTTGTAGCCTTGGACAATCTTGTCCAGCCGCTCTTCCACGTCCTTGTCCGTCACTTCGATCCCCGCCAAAAGCGCTTCCCGATACAGGATCTTCCGCTCAATGGCCGTATCGAGCGCCTCGCGCACGGCTTTCTCCCGGTCCTGTTCGAAGGAAGTGGAAGAAGCCGCTTTCAGGCGCAGGTCCTCGAGCAGCGGAGTGATCTCGCTCAAGACCTCGCTCAGCAGAATCACTTCCGTGTCCACCGTCGCGGCGATCTGGTCCACAAGTTCGGCGCGCACCGGCGCACCCGCCGCCACAACAGCCGCGAACGCCAGCACTACGCAACCCCATCGCATTTTCACCTTACGCAACCTCCCAGCATCTTGCGCGCGCCGCCACTCTCACGGCAGGACACGCCGCACCAGCCGAATAGGATAGCACACGTTTCCCTCACCGCGCCAAAGTGCGCATCCGCCGGCCAAGCGCGGGCGAACCGCCGCCCGCCCGCGCCGCCCGGCGTGTTTCCAGGGCGTTCAGCCCTCGCCGGCTGCTTCGGCTACGTCGCCTGCGCCAGTGTCTATCGTGAGTTCGTCGCTGTAATCCTGCAATTCCGCGACCTTCAGCACCGGTTGCGACTTCTGATAATGCGGACTGCCCGTGCCGGCCGGGATCAAGTGACCGATGATCACATTTTCCTTCAGCCCGGCCAGATGGTCCTTCTTGCCGCTGAGGGCCGCGTCAGTAAGCACGCGCGTGGTCTGTTGGAACGAGGCGGCGGCAATGAAGCTCTCCGTCGAAAGCGCCGCTTTCGTGATGCCCTGCAGCACCGGCTCGGCTTCCGCCGGGCGCCCGTTCTTCCGCTGCGTCTGCTCGTTGACCTCGGCGAAGCGGATCTTGTCCACTTCCTCGTGGGCCAGGAACTGCGTGTCGCCCGGATCGTCTTTGATGCGCACCTTGCGCAGCATCTGGCGGATAATCACCTCGATGTGCTTATCGTTCGTGCGCACGCCCTGCAACCGGTAGACCTGCTGCACCTCATCGAGCAGATACCGGCGCAGCGCGTCTTCTCCCTGCACCTCGAGGATGTCCTGCGGGATGACCGGGCCGTCGGTCAGCCGCTGCCCGGCATAGACGCGGTCGCCCGTCTGCACGTTCAGATGCTTCCCGGGCGGAATCGTGTAATCGCGCTCTTTGCCGACCGGCGGGACCACCTTGAGGCGACGCATGCCCTTGACCGTGCCGCCCAGTTCGACGATGCCGTCGATGTGGCTGATTACGGCCGGGTCTTTCGGCTGCCGCGCCTCAAACAACTCCGCTACGCGGGGCAGACCGCCCGTGATGTCTTTTGTCTTGCTGATCTGGCGCGGGGTTTTCGCCAGGATATCGCCCGCGCGCACCTTCGCGCCGTCCTCGACCAGCACGTGCGTCTGCTGCGGCACCGTCGCGAAGGACAACACCTCGTCTTCCTTGCCGAGAATCGTGATCTGCGGGTGCAGGTCCTGCTTGTGCTCCGTGATGATGCGCTCCTCGAGACCCGTGTCCGGGTTCGTCTCGACGCGCATCGTCACGCCCTCGACCATGCCCTCGAGCCGCACCGTGCCGGACGCTTCCGCCATAATCGAAACGTTGTAGGGGTCCCAGTGATACAGGACCTGGCCCTTGCGCGCCTTCTGGACATCGTCCACATACAGAATACAGCCCGTCGGGACCGCATATCGGTGCAGTTCCTTGCCATCCTGGTCCAGGATGCCGATTTCGCCGCCCCGGTTGACGACGACCCGGTTGTTTTCCCGGTTGACTGCCGTGCGCACGCTGCGGTATTCAACCGTGCCGCCCTCGACCGCCTTCACCTCGCTGCTCTCGACTTGGCGCGTCGCGGCGCCGCCGATGTGGAACGTGCGCATGGTCAACTGCGTGCCCGGTTCGCCAATGGACTGCGCCGCGATGATGCCGACGGCCTCGCCCATTTCCACCAGCTTGCCTGTCGCCAGATTGCGCCCGTAGCACATGGCGCAGACGCCGCGCTTCGCCTGGCACGTCAACACGGAACGAATCTTCACGCCCGGCAGGCCGTATTGCGTGAGGAGCCGCGCCTTCTCCTCGGTAATCTCTTCATTCGCGGCGATGACGGGCTCCGCCTGGCCCGGAACCATGATGTCGTCAAGGACATAGCGCCCGACAACGCGCTCTTCGAGCGGCGCGATCACTTCCGCGCCGTCCATGAGCGGTTCGACCCACACTCCGTTCAGCGTGCCGCAGTCGTGTTCCTCGATGGTGACGTCCTGGGCCACGTCGACGAGCCGGCGCGTCAGATAGCCGGCGTCCGCGGTCTTGAGGGCGGTATCCGCGAGGCCTTTGCGCGCGCCGTGCGACGAGATGAAGTACTCGACCACGGTCAGTCCTTCGCGGAAGTTCGAGGTAATGGGCGACTCGATGATTTCGCCCGACGGCTTCGCCATAAGCCCGCGCATGGCGGCGAGCTGGCGAATCTGCGACTTCGAACCGCGCGCCTTCGACTGATACATCAGGTGGATCCCGCTGAAGCCCTGTTCATGTTCCGACATCGACTTCAACATGGCCGCGGCCACGGATTCCGAAGCAGCCGTCCACAAGTCAATGATCTTGTTATACCGCTCGCCTTCGGTGATCAGCCCGTTCTGATACTGTTCGTCGATACGCTTGACTTCGTGCTGGGCGGCTTCAACGAGCTTCCTCTTGTCCGGCGGCACGATCATGTCATTAATGGAGATGGATACGCCCGAAAACGTGGCGTACTTGAACCCGACTCGCTTGAGCGCATCGAGCAGTTCCACCGTCTTGGAATGGCCGTGACGCTTGTAGCAATTCGCGATGACCTTCCCGATGGTGCTCTGGTCATGCTCCTGATTCACGTCTTTCAAGCGAATCTCCGGCGGCAGCCCGTCGCAAAGCAGAACGCGGCCCACCGTCGTGTCGACCAGCTTCCCGTCTTCATCGCGGACTTTCACCGTCGCGTGAATATCCACCTTGCCGGCCGCGTGGGCCATGATTACCGCGTCCAGGCTCGGGAAGACCCGGCCCGGGTTCAGAATCTCGCCTTTCTTGCCGGTCCATTCCGGCTTCCATTCGCCCTTGGCGCCCGCGCGGGCCCGCGTCATCCACGCGATACCCAGAACGATGTCCTGCGAGGGCGTAACGATCGGGCTGCCGTCGGAGGGCGAGAAGATGTTCGACGACGCCATCATCAGCAAATGCGCTTCCAGTTGCGCCGCGGGCATTAACGGCACGTGCACGGCCATCTGGTCGCCGTCAAAGTCGGCATTGAACGCGCGGCACACAAGCGGGTGAATGCGAATAGCCTTTCCTTCGATGAGCACCGGCTGGAACGCCTGAATTCCCAGACGGTGCAACGTCGGTGCGCGGTTCAGCAGCACCGGATGGTCCTTGATGACCGCCTCCAGAATGTCCCAGACTTCCTCGCGGCCCTGCGTGATCTGCTTCTTGGCCGCCTTGATCGTCGTGGCCAGGTCGCGTTCCTTGAGCTGGTGAATGATGAACGGCTCGAACAGTTCGAGCGCCATCGTCTTCGGCAGACCGCACTGATGCAGTCTGAGTTCCGGCCCGACCACGATCACCGAGCGGCCGGAATAGTCGACCCGCTTGCCGAGCAGATTCTGCCGGAACCGGCCCTGCTTGCCCTTGAGCATGTCGCTGAGCGACTTGAGCGGCCGGTTGCCGGCCCCGAGCACCGTGCGGCCATGCCGGCCGTTATCGAACAAGGCGTCCACCGCCTCCTGCAGCATCCGTTTCTCATTGCGCAAAATGACCTCGGGCGCGCGCAGTTCGATGAGCCGCTTCAGCCGGTTGTTGCGGTTGATAACCCGGCGGTACAGGTCGTTCAGGTCGCTGGTCGCGTACCGCCCGCCTTCCAGCGGCACCAGCGGGCGCAAATCCGGCGGAATCACGGGGATCAGGTCAAGGACCATCCAGGCCGCATTGTTGCCGGACTTGCGTAGCGCCTCGACTACCTTCAGGCGCTTGATCGCCTTGGCGCGCGCTTGCGCGGAGCTGGTCTTCGCAAACTTCTGGTGCAATTCGGCGCTTAACGCATCAATGTCGATTTCTTCCAGGAGCTTCTTGATCGCCTCGGCGCCCATTTTCGCCACGAATTCGCGCTTGTGCTCCGGATTGTCCGAGTATTGAGCCCGCGCGTCCTGGTACTCGTCCTCCGTGAGCATCTGCATCTTCTCGAGCTTGGTGTCGCCCGGATCGATGACGATGTAGTTCTCGAAATAGATGATTCGCTCGAGCGCGCGGATGGACAAGTCCAGCAGATTACCGATGCAGCTTGGCGTCGTCTTGAAAAACCAGATGTGGGTTACCGGCGAGGCCAGCTTGATATGGCCCATCCGCTCCCGGCGCACCTTGGACTCCGTGATCTCGACGCCGCAGCGGTCGCACGTGATCCCGCGGTGCTTGACCTTCTTGTACTTGCCGCAGCCGCATTCCCAATCCTTGACCGGACCGAAGATGCGCTCGCAGAAGAGGCCGTCTTTTTCGGGTTTGAACGTGCGATAGTTGATGGTTTCCGGTTTCTTGACTTCGCCGCGAGACCATTTCTGGATCTCTTCCGGCGAAGCCAGCCGGATGGATAACGCATCAAAGCGGTCGCCCGTTGTGGGTATATGTTTGGCCACGGCTTAGTCCTCCGTACCTTCTTCTTCACTTTCAGCTTCGGTAACGCTCTCGACGCGGACCAGCTTGATCACGTCGAGGCACAGAGCCTGCATTTCCCGCACGAGCACGTTGAAGGATTCCGGCGTTCCGGCCTCCACGTCGCGCTCGCCTTTCACGATGGCCTCATAGGCCTTCGTGCGGCCCTGGATATCGTCCGATTTGATGGTCAGCAACTCTTGCAGCGTATAGGCGGAGCCGTAGGCCTGCAATGCCCACACCTCCATTTCGCCGAAGCGCTGGCCGCCGAACTGCGCTTTGCCGCCGAGCGGCTGCTGGGTCACCAGCGAATACGGCCCAATGGCGCGCGCGTGGATCTTGTCATCGACCAAGTGGTTCAGCTTCATGATGTAGATCTGGCCCACGCAAGTCTCCTGATGAAACACGTCGCCCGTGCGCCCGTCGCGCAGCAGGATCTTGCCGCTCTCCGGCAGCCCGGACTTGCGCAGGTGATCGCGCACCACCGATTCCGATGCGCCGTTGAACACCGGCGACGCCACGCGCATGCCCAGCGCCTTGACGGCCCAGCCGAGGTGCGTCTCCAGGATCTGGCCCACGTTCATGCGCGACGGCACGCCCAGCGGGTTCAAGATGATCTGGATGGGCGTGCCGTCCGGCAGGAACGGCATGTCCTCCACCGGGACGATCTTCGCCACGACGCCCTTGTTTCCGTGCCGGCCGGCCATCTTGTCGCCGACGGACATCCGCCGCTTCGTCGCGACGAACACTTTCACCAGCTTGATGACGCCCGGCGGCAGTTCATCGCCCCGGCGCAGCCGCTCGATCTGGCTGTCGCGGAAGGCAACCAGCTTCGCCTCTTCCATGGCGGCCATGTTTACCAGACGCGTGAACTTCGCCTGGATTTTCGGGTCTTCGACGCGCAACCGGGCCAGCACGCTGTAGTCCGTCTTGTCCAGATGCGCGACGCGGATGCGCTTGCCCTTTTCAAGCGCCATCTGTTCCGTCTTGTGGTCGGGCACGTCATCGAGGATCTTCAAGCCGATAAGGTCGTCGCGCACCAGGTTCACGAACTGCGCCCGGATTTCGGCGATACGGTCGTCATACTGGCGCTTGATTTTGCCCACCTCGGTCGTCAGCGATTTCTTCGATTGCGCATCCGCGGCCTTGTCGCGGCGGCTGCACACCTTCACATCGACGACCACGCCCTCGGCGCCCGGCGGCACCGTCAGCGACGCGTCCCGGACGTCCTCGGCCTTTTCGCCGAAGATAGCGCGCAGCAGTTTCTCTTCGGGGGCAAGTTCCGTCTCGCCTTTAGGCGTCACCTTGCCCACCAGGATGTCGCCATGCCGTACCTTCGCGCCGATGCGCACAATGCCGTCCTCATCCAGGCTCTTGAGCGCGTCCTCGCTCACGTTCGGGATGTCCCGCGTGATTTCTTCCGGACCAAGCTTGGTGTCGCGCGCCTCCAATTCGAAGACCTGGATGTGAATCGAGGTGTACACGTCGTCCTTCACGAGGTCTTCGCTCAGAATGATCGCGTCTTCGAAGTTGTAGCCTTCCCACGGCATGAACGCGACCAGCACGTTGCGGCCCAGCGCCAGTTCGCCCTTGTCGGTGGCCGGGCCGTCGGCGATGATGTCGCCCGCCTGCACGTGGTCGCCCTTGCTCACGATGGGGCGCTGGTTGATGCACGTGTTCTGGTTTGACCGCATGTACTTCTTGAGCACATAGACGTCTTCTTCGGCGCGGAAGGGATTGGCATCTTCCTTCGCGGACTTCTTCGTGTGCTTGACCCGGATGACTTCGCCGTCGGCGTACTCGACGACGCCCGAGCGGTCCGCGCGCACGACGGTGCCCGAGTTCTTGGCGACCACGTGTTCGAGGCCGGTGCCCACGAGCGGCGCCTCGGCGCGCAGCAGCGGCACGGCCTGGCGCTGCATGTTCGAGCCCATCAACGCGCGGTTCGCGTCGTCGTGTTCGAGGAAGGGAATCAACGCGGCGGCCACGCTCACGAGCTGCTTGGGCGACACGTCCATGTAGTCGACCTTCTTCGGGTCCACGAGCGGAAAGTCGCTCTGATGACGCGCCAGCACCAGGTCGCGTTCGAAGCGGCCGTGTTTGTCCAGGGGCGCATTCGCCTGCGCGATAATGTAATTGTCTTCGTCGTAGGCGGAGAGCATTTCAATCTCGCCGGTCACCTTGCCGTTTTCCACCTTGCGGTACGGCGTTTCGAGGAAGCCGTACTCGTTGATCCGCGCATAGGTGGAAAGCGAGGCCATAAGCCCGATATTCGGGCCTTCCGGCGTCTCAATCGGGCAGATGCGGCCATAGTGCGTGGGGTGCACGTCGCGCACCTCAAACCCGGCCCGCTCGCGGCTGAGGCCGCCCGGCCCCAGCGCGCTGAGACGCCGCTTGTGCGTCAGTTCCGCCAGGGGATTGATCTGGTCCATGAAGTGCGAGAGCTGACTGCGCCCGAAAAAGTCCTTGATAACCGCGCTGACCGGTTTCGGGTTCACCAGGTTCTGCGGGGTCAGCTGCTCTTCATCCTGATAATTCATCCGTTCGCGAACAGTGCGTTCCATGCGCACCAGGCCAATGCGCACCTGGTTCGCGAGCAGTTCACCGACCGCGCGGACACGGCGGTTGCCGAGGTGGTCGATGTCGTCCAGCACCCCTTCGCCGCCCTTCAGCCGCACCAGGTATCGCAACGTCGCGATGACGTCTTCCTGCGTCAGCGTCTTGTTATCCTGCGGCACCTGCAAGCCGAGTTTCCGGTTGATCTTGTAACGGCCAACCGCCGCGAAGTCATAACGGCTCGCGTCAAAGAACATGCGCTGGAAAAACGTGCGCACGGTTGCGTCCGTCGCCGGGTCGCCGGGCCGGATGCGACTGTAAATGTCGCGGAACGCATCCAACTGCGTCTGAGTCTTGTCCTGGGAAAGCGTCTGCACGATACTCGGGTCGCGGAAAAGGTCTTCCGCGTCGATCAGCGTGATTTCCTTCACCGGCGATTGCATGAGGCGGTCGACGGTCGAGTCCGTCAGTTCCGTCGCCGCATCCGCGAGAATCTCGCCGGTTTCCAGGTCTATGGCGTCCGCCGCCAGTACGCGCCCCACCAGGTCGAGCGGTTCGTGCTGCCGCGTGCCAATCTTGACGCGCGTGCGCCCCAGCGTCGCAGTCTCCGTCCTGTAGAAAAGCCGGATGACATCTTCTGCTTCCTCCGTGCCAAACGCGCGCAGGAAAGTGGTCGCCAACACCTTCGACCGCCGGTCGATAGTGAGCCACAGGTAGTCGTTCACGTCATATTCGAATTCAAGCCATGCCCCGCGATACGGGATGATGCGGGCGGACAACAGGGGCTTGCCATTCTGATGGATCTTCCGCTCGAAGGACACGCCCGGCGACTTGTGCAACTGACTGACGATGACGCGTTCCGCGCCGTTTATGATAAACGTGCCGGTGGGCGTCATGACGGGCAGTTCGCCGAGGAAGACCTCTTGTTCGATCATCCCCTGCTCACGCGGTTCGCTCGAAGCGTCCTGCTCGTGATAACGGACCAGACGGAGTAACGCCTTCAGCGACGCGGCGTATGTCATCCCGCGTTCCTGGCATTCCTGAATCGTGTATTTCGGCGGCGTGAACGAGTAATAGACAAACTCGAGCTTGGTCATTCCGTCCGGCGATTCGATGGGGAACACTTCATGGAATACTTCCTGGAGCCCCGTGTTCGCACGTTGGTCGGGCGGCACGTCCCACTGAAGGAAATCACCGTAGGACTTCGTCTGAATCTCGATGAGGTCCGGCAGGTCCAGGGTGTCCGGTATCCTGCCAAGCAACGGGCGTCGTTCAGAAAAGGCAACAGCCATGCGGAGACTCCTATAGCTACGAGGTTGCGGCCAAGACGTTTCCGACTCTGCGCATCTTACGTCTAGAAGGGAAACAGATCTCCGGGAAGACAGATCTCCCCTATGGAGCAGGATGAAATTCTAGCAAGAACAACGCCAATTGTCAAGTGTCATGCCACCTTTTTCTTCCCTCCTCCGGAAAAAACCGTCCAACCCGCCGCCTCACCGGCGCCGCGGAAGGGTCTAACCATCCGGGCCGCCGCATCCTTCCATCCGTTCGTCCTCACCCGGCGCCCGCCTAGGACCGCCCTTCAGAGGCGCCCACAGCGGAATCAAGAACCAACACCAAGGTAAACCCCAAGGCCGCGCCGTCTCCCCGGCCGAGTTCCCAAGCCCCGCCTCACGCAGGCGGCAAGTATGAGGCCGGGTCGACTGCCTTGCCCTCGATGCGCACCTCGTAGTGCAAGTGCGGTGTCGTTGCGCGGCCGGTGCGACCGATCTGCCCCACCCGGTCGCCTTTGTGCACCGCGTCGCCGACCGCCACAGTGCGCGTAGACAGATGCGCATACGCCGTGGCGCGGCCATTGCCGTGGTCCACAACGACAATGTGCCCGTAACCGTCCTGCACACCCGACAGGGTTACGACCCCGTCCGCCGTCGCTACGACCGGCGCCCCAAACGGCGCCTTGATGTCTATCCCTCTATGTAGCCGGGACTTACCGCCGCCGATCGACCGGCGCGCGCCATAGGTGGAGATAACCTTGCGGTCTGGGTGGTCGACGGGCCAGCCTTCCGGCGTGCTGACCGCAGGGACAGGAGCGGGCTCGGGCGCTTGCGTCGTGGGCGCGGCATCGGGAACACGAACCAGTCGAGGTTCAAGATAATAGAGGTAAGGCGCGGGGGGCCTTGCGGGGACCATCGTTGTCCGCGTCACCTCGCGGTGCCCCGCGCAACCCGACAGGACTGAAAACAACAAACACACCCCCACAATAACACTCCCCCGCGCCGCGCCAATTCGCATGCTTGGGCTCCTTCCGCAAAAAGTCCCGTCCTCGCACCCGGAAGAGGTCCACCCGCCGTCGCCGCCGCGGCCGCTCCCGCACACAGCGTGTCCTTCAGCCGTTACACGCATGCTCTGGGGTTAAACAGCCGGCCTTCGCCGCCAAAGACAAAAAGTATAGCAGTTCCGGCTGCGGATTTCGACTTTTGCGCGGGCAGTTTCGAGTGGCATGAATCCATGCATGAGCCGAGAACATGCAAGCGGCTTTCAGCATGGGGTAGATTATCCGGGACAGTTGTCCGATTCTCGGGAAAGCTCTCTGTCGAGGGTCGTCCGCCATGGGCAAGGAAATCGAGCGCAAATTCCTGATTGCGGGGGACACCTGGCGCACGGGTGCGCGCGGCGTTTCGTGCCGTCAGGGGTACCTGTGCGTCGGGCCGCCGGTCGCCGTCCGCGTACGGGTCATGGGCGGCCGCGCCACGCTGAATATCAAGAGAGCCACGCTCGACATCACGCGTGACGAATTCGAGTATCCCATCCCGGCTGAGGACGCGGAAGCGTTGCTCGCCGGGCTCTGCCAAGGCTATCTGGTCGAGAAAACCCGGTATCGTATAGCCTTCGGCGGTCATGTGTGGGAGGTCGATGAGTTTCACGGGCTCAACGCCGGGCTGCTGGTGGCCGAAATCGAACTGAATACGCCGGACGAGCCGTTCGCGCGGCCGCCATGGGTCGGAAGCGAGGTATCCGGTGACCCGCGCTACCTGAACTCGAGCCTGACTACGCGGCCGTATTGCCAATGGTCGGCCGCCGGCCGCACGTAACGCGCCCGCACCTTCGCCTACCGGCGCCGGAAAAACCCGCGCGCGCGTTTGACCGTCGCCCCGTGCCGTTTCGCGCCGCGCGCTTCCGTCGCCTCTTCCGCGCGCACGCCGGGCGCATGCCAGGTCGAGAGCACGGGCGGCGCGCCCTCGTAAGCGTGACGCGGCAGGTTGGTTCCAAGTACGCGCTCGATATTCTCCAGTTCCGCGTGCTCATTCGGGCATACGAACGTGATCGCGTCGCCTTCGCGCTCCGCGCGGGCCGTGCGCCCGATGCGGTGGATGTAATCATCGGCGTTGGTCGGGATATCGTAATTGATGACGTGGCTGACGTCCTCGATATCGAGGCCGCGCGCGGCCACGTCCGTGGCGACAAGCACCCGGTAGCGGCCGTTGCGGAACCCCTCAAGCGCCTGTTGCCGCTGCCGTTGCGAGAGGTCGCCGTGGATCACGGCCACCTTCAACCCGGCCTTGCGCAGCGAGAGCCCCAGGCGGTGCGTGCGCGTCTTCGTGCGCAGAAACACGATCGCGCTATCGACCGTGTCCTGCCGCAGGATGTCGACGAGCAGGCGCGACTTGTCTTCCTGCCGCACGGGATAGAGCAGTTGCCGCACGGTCTCGACAGGCATGCGAACCAACCCCACGTTGATGCGCTGCGGGCCGCGGGTAATCTCGGCGGCGATACGCTGGAGATCATCCGGAAACGTGGCGGAGAACATCATGGTCTGGCGGTCCCGCGGCAATTGGCGCACGATACGCTGGACATCCGGCAGGAACCCCATGTCGAGCATGCGGTCCGCCTCGTCGAGCACGAGGATCTCGAGATGGTTGAAACGGACCGCACCGCGGCCCATGTGGTCCAGCAACCGTCCCGGCGTAGCCACGATAACGTCGGAGCCCGCGCGCAAGGCGTCGGTCTGCGGTTGAAAACCGACGCCCCCGTACAGCAACGCCACCTTCAATTGCAGGGCCTTCCCCAGTTCCTTGACGACCGAATGCACCTGGACCGCAAGTTCGCGCGTCGGAACGAGCACCAGCATGCGGCACCGGCGCGGGGTGCCTCCTGCGAGGCGCGTCACGGCGGGCAGCGCGAACCCCAGGGTCTTGCCGGTGCCCGTTTGCGCCGTGGCAATGAGGTCCTTGCCCTCGAGCGCAGGCGGGATGGCTTGTTCCTGAATGGGCGTGGGCGTCTCAATACCCATCGCGTCCAGGACGCGCAGGCACCGGGGCTCCAGGTCAAAATCCGAGAAGGTCATGGAACATCACTACCGCACGACGCCGGGTACACCCCCGCAATCGGCCCGTCTTGTTGCCAGTATCTGCATTGCATGCGTTGACAAGTATAATTCAGGCGCCGCCGCGCTGTCGAAGCGCCCTCGCGCACCGGAACCGTCATTTCTCCTGCCGCAGCACGTTCATCGTGGTGGCGGCCGTGGCAACCACGTTCCCGTCCGCGTCGCAGGCCGTGCCCTCGAGAAACACCATCGTGCGCATGGCCGCGCGCAAGCGCGCCTCGACCGTGAACGCGCGGCCATCCGCGGGCAAGGACCGGATGTACGCCAGATTCAGGGTCACGCTGGCGCAGGGGCGCTGGACTTGGAGGAACGCGAGCATACCGAAGACAAAATCGAAGGCCGCCGCGATTATGCCACCCTGCAGCATGCCCATCGGGTTGGCGAACCGCTCCTGCGCGGGAAACGCGCACGCCGCCGTGTCCGCGGCAGCCGTGTCGAGGAATTGCGGGCGCAATTCCTCGACAATCCGCGGCGGCAGGGCAACGCTTGTTCCCATGCCCCCGCGCAGCTTGTCATAGATATCGTCCCAGGTTCCGCTCACGTATCAGGCCTGGATCTTCCGGACCTTCGGCGCGGCAATCCGCTCGATCGCCGGCATCTCGCCGGCCAGCGGGCGGCAGTACTTGACGAACGCCTCAGTGATTCCGTTGCCTTCGCTATTGATGAACTCATCCGGCATCTTCCGGACTTTCGCCGCCACGTGCTCAAGCGGGACTAGGTCGTATTCAATTGCGTAATCGCCGATACGCCGCAATACGACCGAGCCGTCCCGGTTGTGCCAGATGGCGTACTGCGCGGCCTTCTCCCCGACTTCGCGCGCCTCGAATTGGTCCACCCGGCTCACGCAGCCCACGAAACTGCGCTGCGGATAGCCCAGCGTGTCCGCGCGCACGCGCTTGATGCCGGTGCCTGCCTTCACCCACTGGCTGAGAAGGTCGCCCAGTGCGCCCGTACCGGACAACTGGATGTGGCCGAACGCGTCCGTCTCTTGCGCCTGGTTCTTCTTGCTCTCGGCGATCAGCTTGGCGATTTCCTTGCCGTTCTCGTCCGGCACGCCTTCCGACACGGCCACGACGCAGCGGCCGTACTTCTTGTTGACCGCCTCCACATCTTCGAGGAACTTCGCGCGCACCAGCGGGCGCTCCGGCACGTAGACCAAGTGCGGGCCGTCGTCCGGGTATTTCTTCGCGAGAACCGACGATGCGGTGAGGAAACCCGCGTTGCGCCCCATCACAACGCCGATGTATACGCCGGGTAGCGCGCGGTTGTCGAGATTGACCCCCGCGAACGCCTGGGCCACGTATCTGGCCGCTGACCCGAACCCGGGGCAGTGGTCCGTCAGGACCAAGTCGTTGTCAATGGTCTTCGGAACGTGGATCACGCGCAAGTCATATTGCGCGTGGTTCGCTTCCTGATTGACGATATGGCACGTTTCCGCGCTGTCGTTGCCGCCCACGTAGAAGAAATAGTGAATACCGTACTTGCGGCACACTTCGAAAATCGCGCGGCAGTCCGCCTTGTCCGGTTTGTGGCGCGTGGACAACAGCCCCGAGGACGGCGTGCAGGCCACCGCTTCCAGGTTGTGCGTCGTCGCTTCGGTGAGGTCGAGGAATTCCTCGTCCATGATGCCGCGCACGCCGTGCAGCGCGCCGTACACGTGTGTGACCTGCGGGAACTTTCGCGATTCGAGCACGACGCCGACCACGCTCTGGTTGATCACCGCCGTGGGGCCGCCGCCCTGGGCCACGAGTACCTTGCCTTGTAGTGTTGACATACCGCGTCTCCTTATCGGGCATGGGAATCCCTTGGAGGGCCATGAGGGGTTGCCATAATAGGCGCGTTATT
>JAGMZX010000090.1 GCA_018005585.1 Candidatus Hydrogenedentota bacterium
TCCTCGGGGGCCGTGAACGGGTGCTCGATGTGGAAGCGCAGGTACATCGTCGCCGGGTTGAACACCAGGACCGCCTCGGCCACGTCCGCGCAGCCCGACGCCGGGTACATCTGGTCGCCCGTCAGCGGCCCAACGGGCATTTGCCTTCTCTGCTGCGTGTTCTCCGAGCGTGCGCGGTGCATGCTTATTCCGTGCCGGGGCAGAAGCCGTCTTCGCCGTGGTCGCAGCGGTGGTACGCGCCCGCGTTGTAGAATTGGATCACCCGCAGCAACTCGCTCATCGCGATCCGCCAGTCGCCGTCCCGGTCCGCGCTGTGCGGGCCCGTCGGCAGCGCGCCGTCCAGCGCTTCCGGGTGCTGCTGACGCCACGCCACGCCGCGACCGCGTCCCGCAGCCAGGGCGGCCCCTGGAACGATTCCAGCGCGGCCCGGGCCGCTGCGGCGTCCGGCAGCCGCAGATTGAACATGCGCAGGCCCGTTTCCTGTGCGGACGTGGCCACGGTTTCGCCCTCAGGCCCCGCAAGGGCGGTTTGGGCGCAGAACGCGACCAGAACCGCTGCCCCGCCCCGGAAAAAGGGAAAAGGGAACAGAAAACAGCATAATGGTGATAGTAATTGCCCCGTTTGGGCCAGACCCCGAATCCGCATAAGCCTATTCCCCAATATAACACAATCCACCGTTATCGGCGGCCCGCGTTTCGCCCACTATTTCCCGATCCGCAGGACCCGATGTTGCTAGCAAAGCAGATACGGCGCGATTTGTCAAGGGGCGTTGCTGTCACGTGCGAGTACAAGGGCGCGCTGACGGTCACCACTTGTACTTTTGATAGAAGCGGAATACGGCTTGAACCTTGTCGTCTTCGGGGGCTTCGAGGGCTTTCTGGAATGCCTTCAAGACGGCATGGTAGCAGTCAAACTCGTGCTCGTCTGACCGGAACAGCACGATGTGGAGATGCATGAGGCGCGCGCCCTCGTACACGCCCTCGGCGCGGCTGCCGACCACGTATCCCTGGTCCACTTCAAACTGCTTGTAGAACTGTTTCACGCCCTCGTCGAAGTGCTTGTGCACGGCCCTGCAATATTTCCGCTGGTCGTCTATCGGCAGCAAGGCGAGAAAGTGGCCGCCTCCCAGGTGCCCCAGCTGGGTCTCGTGCAGCCCCGTCTCGCGCGCCTGCTCCTTCAGGAGCGATGCGGTCCAGGCAATCAAGCGTTCCGTGTCCTGTGTTCCGCGGCTGGCCTCGAAGGCCTCCACATTCTTTATAGTGAAATAACACAGGGCAAAATGTTCCTGCCGGAATATGCGGTAGTCGATTTCCCGGCCAATCGCCTCCAATTGCAGGAGACCGGTCCGCGCGTCGAGGTTAGACAGCTTCTCCGCCAACACGTCGAGGGTTCGCAAGCGGGCCAGCAGTTGTTCCATGGTGAAAGGCTTGGTCAGGTAGCCGTCGCCGCCCTGTTTGAGCGCATGGGCGATTTCGGGCCCGTCGACCACCGCGGAGACGAAGAGGATGGGGACCTTGTACAGACCGCTGTCGCTGCGAAGGGATCTCGCAAGCTGGTATCCCGTGCCACCCGGAAACATGACGTCGAGGAGAATGTAGTCGGGCTTGAACTCACGGGTCTTTTCGATCACGCCGTTGGTGCTGGGGCACGCCGCCACGGCAAAGCCGCGGGCGATGAGGGCTTTGCCCAGCATTTCGAGCAGTTGCAGGTCGTCGTCAATTGCCAGGATGCGCTTCATGGCCTTCCTCCCGGATTGCCGGCTCGGGAAGCGGTTCCTCGTTCCATTTCGGGAGTGTGAAAAAGAACGTGGCGCCCCGGCCCGGCTCTGCTTCCGCCCAGATGCGGCCGCCGTGCAGTTCGACTATCTTCTTGCAGGTGGCCAAACCCAGACCCGCCCCGGGATATGACGCAGCGTTGCCGCCGCGATGCAGGACTACGAAGATATCGTGCGCTTCCTCCGGACGGAACCCGATGCCATTGTCGCGAACGAAAAGCCGCCAGGCGGGCCCGTCATCCCAAACGCCGATTTCCAGGCGCAAGGGGAGAGCGCCACGATACTTGACGGCGTTCTGCAGCAGGTTCTGAAACAGGTTTCCAAGCAGCACCGGGTCGCCCAGCACCACCGGCAACTGCGCCGCGGCAACGTGCGACATGTCTTCCCCGAGGCCGGCGCCAAGACCCAGAAGCGCATCCCGCAGCACGCCATTCAGGTTGGTGGGGCACCAGGAGGTTTCCCGGCTCGAGATACGCGAGTACTCGAGCACGGAGTCGATGAGCCCCTGCAGCCGTTCGACCGTGGTCACTGCCTTTTCGATGAAGTGCAGACGAAACGCTGATTCTTCCGGGTCGGGTTCCTCGGACAGGTTCAGGCAGGCGTCCATGAGGTGTTCGTGCACCGTGTGCAACGGCAGACGGATGTCATGGGCAATTACATGCGCGAAGTGCTCGAGGTCCTGGTTGCTGCGCCGCAGCGCCTCCGTGCGCTCGGCCACGCGGAGTTCGAGCGCTTCATTCATCTTTTTGAGTTCGGCCTCGTGACGTTTGGACTCCGTTATGTCGCGGATTGCCAGCAGGTATGCGACTCGGCCGTTGAAGATGTGGCGGCGCGCGCGCACCGCCGTCACGAGAACTTCCTCATTGCGGGTGCGCAGGTCCAACTCCATCGAGGAAGCGCCGCCGTGCGGCGTCGCCGCGAGCACGGGCACGAGCGCACCGTTAAAAACCTCGGACAGCGGCGCGCCAATGACCTCCGCGGAGGGGCGGCCCATCATCTTCAAGAGCGCGGGATTGGCATGAAGGACACGCTCGCCGTCGTGCACGAGAATGCCCTCGAACACGGCGTTGTAAAGGCCCTCAAAGCGTTCCTTGCTCTCGCGTAGCGCCTGTTGGGTGTGGAAATGCTGCACCGCGTAGCGGAGCGTCCGCTCGAGTTCAGCGGCGCTGATATGATTCTTGTCAAGGAAGTCAAACGCGCCTCGCCCCAGCGCTTCGGTATCCATGCTCTGGTCCGGATGCGCCGTGAGCAAAATGACGGGCACCTGGTTCGTGACCATGGGGCAGGCGTCCAGCAGGTCAAAACCTGTCGCCCTGCCGATATAATAGTCGAGCAGCACCACGTCATGCCGGTGACCGCATAGTGCCGCGAGACCCTGCTCGACGGTATCCACCCAATCCATCAGGAAAGAGGCCGCCTGCGATTCCTTCAGGTACTCGTCAAAAAGACGCGCGTGATATTCATCATCATCGATGAGCAACACACGTATGACAGGTCTCGCACCCATACGAACCCCTTACCGCCCGCGGGTCAACCCAACCGGATTGACCCCGCCCTGATTTGCGGGCGCGCACCTCACAGGCCACCCCTCACGGATGGCCACGTCCTCTGCCTTTTATATTAGCACACAGACATAACCAAGAATCAACGCCGCACGGCCGCACTTTCAACGGTCCTGAGTTTGAAGGAGCAAGATTCGCGCCAAAAGAAGCTCCCAATGGCAGGACGTGTGCAAGTGTTTCCAAGAGAGCATCTTAGCAGGACTGGAAGCTTCTGAAGCCGTTCCGAGTCTCGTTGATTCGCTTCCTGAATTCCAGAATCAGGACATCTTTTTGTCCAGATTCTGGACTGACCGGCCGCATGCCGCGCCCGGTCCTCGGCCCGGCCGCAGGGCCGGGACTGCCGCACGCTCCGTGCGAGCGGGCGGCATCCCGCCACGAGGCGCGAGGCGGGGGCTCGCCGGACTCGTGTATACTCCGGGCTCGCGCATGCTAGAGTAGCGTACGCTATTCATGAGGGACCCGCCGGGAGGTCTTCTATCGAAGGAGGAACATGTATGTCGCGCGCCATCGGCACGGGCATGGGTTTGGCTATTGTTCTTATATCAGGCGCGGCAGGGTCGGCCCCGCAGCAGGACCTCCAGGTGCTGTGGGAAATTGGCAAGGCCGACAAATCCGCGGCGGAATTTGCGCTGGCGCCGAACCGCTACGGCGAGTACAAGGAAGACGGCTTCTTCGTCGTGGGGTGGTCCGACCCGGCCAAAGACTGGCCCTATGCGCATCCCGGGCCAGTGGACCCTTGGGGCAATTCGAAGAAGCATACCTTTACGATAGTATTCGCGCTGGCGGAAGCGCCCACGGAGGGCAAGTCCGTGCTCGAGGTGCGGCTGGTGGACACGCATTCGTCGCGTCCGCCTGCCATCACATTCAGCGTGAACGGGACCGTGTTCCGGCGCCCTACACCGAAAGGCGCGGGGGACGCGTCCATTCAAGGCGATGCGACCGTGACGCAGCCGCACGCATTGCAGATACCCTTTTCGTCGAGTCTGCTGCAAGCGGGCGAGAATGAGATCACGATTACCATCGAATTGGGCTGTTGGATGCTCTACGACTACATTGCGTTGAAGACGCCCGCCCCTGCCGCGCTGGGCGACGTGAGCGCGCTTCCGCCTTCCGTCGGCACGGTCGCGTGCCCGCCGCTGCTCCGCGAGGAAGACGGCGCATTACTGCAGGTGGTTCGCGTACCGGTGCGGCACGTGGGCGCTCCGCGCGAGATTCGGTTGCGGATAGATGACGGTCCTCCGGTGGTCAGGACGCTCACGAATGGCACGCAGGTGGTCGAACTGTTCACGGCCGCGGTCAGGGAACCTGCGACGAAGACGGTGACTGTGTCGAGCGGGGACCAGACACTGGCGGAGCATCAGGTGGAAATCAGGCCGACGCGCGCGTGGACCGTATACCTGCTGCACCACACGCACCTGGACATTGGCTACACGCACCACCAGAGCGAAGTGGAAGCGCGTCAGTGGTCGTTCCTCGACCAGGCGATTGAACTGGGCCGGAAAACGCGCGATTACCCGCCGGAGGCGCGGTTCAAGTGGCTGCCGGAGGGACTTTGGGCCGTGGACAGCTATTTGCGCCGCGCCACGCCCGAGCAGCGAGACGCTTTTGTCGAGTCAGTGCGGCAGGGGACCATCGGCCTCGATGCGCTGTATGGCAATGAGCTAACCGCGTTGTGCCGGCCGGAAGAACTGCTCGAACTGACGGGCTACGCCCGGCGTCTTGCGGCACAGTATGATCTGAGCATCGATTCGGCCATGATTTCTGACGTGCCCGGCTATACCTGGGGCACTATCCCGGCGCTGGCGTGGAGCGGCGTCCGTTTCTTCTCGATTGGGCCTAACCGCGGCCACCGCATCGGCTACACGCTGGCCGAATGGGGCGACAAGCCGTTCTATTGGGTCTCGCCTTCGGGCAAGCAGCGCGTGTTGTGCTGGATTCACGCGGAGGGCTACTCGTGGTTCCATCGCGGCCCGTTCTACAGCCAGGGCGACGCGGGGATGGAGGCCCCGGCGGTCCTCGAGTACCTGGCACGCCTGCAGGAGAGCAAGTACCCCTATGACATCGCAATTGCGCGCTACAACATCGGCGGCGATAACGGCCCGCCCGACCCGAGCCTGCCGGATTTCGTGCGTGCGTGGAACGAGCAATACGCCTCGCCGAAGATCGTTATCGCCACGGTCAGCCAGGCCTTCGGCGCGTTTGAGGAACGCTACGGGGGAACGCTGGCGCAGCATCGCGGCGATTTCACGCCCTATTGGGAAGACGGCGCGGCGTCGTCGGCGCTGGAGACCGTGGTCAACCGCGCGGCTGCCGAGCGGCTTGTACAGGCCCAGGCGTTGTGGCCGATGCTGGACCCGTGCCCGTACCCTGCCGCGGACTTCCAGGAAGCGTGGCGCAACATCATCCTGTACGACGAACACACGTGGGGCGCGCACAACAGCATCAGCGAGCCGGAGAGCGAGTTCGCGGTGTCGCAGTGGCGGACCAAGCAGGCCTTCGCGCTGGACGCCGACCGGCAGACCCGCGACCTCATGCAACGCGCGCTGGCCGTGCTCCAGCCGGACCCGAACGACGTGCGCCGGGTCGCCGTATTCAACACGGCGTCGTGGCCGCGCACGGACCTCGTGGTGCTGCCCGCCGACTGGAAACGTCCTGGAGACCGCGTGCTCGCGGATAACGGCGCCGCCGTGCCGTCGCAACGGCTGACCACGGGCGAGTTGGCGTTTGTGGCAAAGGACGTGCCCGCACTGGGAAGCGCCGCGTTTACGATCGAGGCGGGCGACGCCGCGCCGGAAGGCGACGCCCGGGCGGAAGGCACTGTACTGAGCGCAGGCGGGCTGACAATAGAGGTGGACCCGGCCTCGGGCGCCATTGTGCGGCTCGGCAGCGGCATTTCCGGCGCGAACCTCGTCGATACGAGCAAGGGCTTCGGGCTCAACGACTACCTCTACGTCGCGGGGCGCGACCCGGCGGCGCCACAACGCGCCCACGGCGCGAGCGTGACCGTGAAAGAAGCCGGACCGCTGCTCGCTTCGCTGCTGGTCGAGTCGGCGGCGCCGGGTTGCCGGAGACTGGCGCGCGAAATCCGCGTCGTGGCGGGACTGGGCCGCGTGGACCTCGTGGACACGCTCGACAAGGAAAACGTCTACGAGAAGGAAGCCGTGCACATCGCGTTCCCCTTCAACGTGCCAGGCGGCACTACGCGCATGGATACGCCTTTCGCGGTGGTCCGGCCCGACTCGGACCAGATGACCGGCTCGTGCAAGAATTATTTCACCGTGCAGCGGTGGCTGGACGTGTCGAACAGCACCGGCGGCGTAACGCTGGCCACGCCGGACGCCCCCCTGTTCGAGGTGGGCGCGGTCACGTGCGACCCGGTCTCCGTTGGCTGGCTCAAGCAGTGCGTGCGCCCGCGCACCACGCTGTTTGCCTACGTCATGAACAATTACTGGGAAACCAACTACAAGGCGTCGCAGGAGGGACCCACGGCGTTTCGGTTCTCGTTGCGGCCCCATGACGGCTACGACCCCGTCCATGCGCATCGTTTCGGCATCGAACAGAGCCAGCCGCTTGTCGTCTCGCCTGTGGGTGCGGCCGCACCGCATTCGGGCGCCGTCCCGCCGCTATTTGCCATCAAGACCGACCGGCTCATCTGCACGGCGCTCAAGCCCGCCGACAGCGGCGACGGGCTTATCGTCCGCCTGCTGAACGTCACGCCTGGACAGGAGCGGCTGACGCGCTTCTTCCCGGGCATCGTGCCGGAGCAGGTGAACCTCTGCACCATAAGCGAGAAACCGGGCAGGGTCGTCCATAACGACACGGTCGTGCTGCCCGGCGACATCGTCACGCTGCGTTTTGGTCTTCCCCTCTCTGCGGAGGAAAAGTAAGGCGGAGGTTCCAGAGTCATGACCTCTCGTGAACGCGTGCTTGCAGCCCTGAACCATCGCGAACCGGACCGTGTGCCCGTGGACCTTTCCGGGCACCGATCTTCCGGCATCATGGCGATGGCGTATCCGAAACTGCGCGCGGCGCTCGGCCTCGAGCCGCGGCCCGTGCGCGTCTACGACCCCGTGCAGCAATTGGCCGTGGTCGATGAGGACGTGCTCGAACGTTTCGGCATCGACACCATCGAGCTTGGGCGCGCCTTCGCGGTCGAAGACAAGGACTGGGCCGAATGGACCCTGCCGGACGGGACCCCCTGCCTCATGCCGGCGTGGGCGTTGCCGGAACGCGAGCCCGGGCGCTGGGTGATCCGGTCGGCGTCCGGGCGGGTCATAGCGGCCATGCCCGACGGCGTCTGGTTCTTTGAGCAGACGCATTGGCCGTTTCTCGATGGGGACGACCGCCCGTCGCGCATTCCGGAGGCCATTTGCGAATGCATGTGGACGGCCGTGGCGTCGCCGCCCGGGCCGCTTACGGCGGGGCCGGACGGGCTCGACAAGCTGGCCGCAGGCGCGCAGCGTCTGCGCGCGCAGACGGACCGCGCGATCGTCGGGCTGTTTGGCGGCAACCTGCTCGAGATGGGGCAGTTCCTCTACCGTAATGACCAGTTCCTGCTCATGCTGGCGGCGGAGCCGGAACGCGTCCACCGGTTTCTCGACGCCGTGGTCGAGATGCACCTGGGCAATTTGGAGCGGTTCCTGGGCGCGGTCGGGCCGTACATCGATGTGATTCTCTTCGGCGACGACCTCGGCATGCAGAACGGGCCGCAGATGTCGCCCGCCATGTACGATGAGTACTTCAAGCCGCGCCACGCCCTTCTGTGGCAGCGCGCGAAGCTGCTCGCGAACGTCAAGGTGATGCTGCACTGCTGCGGCGGCGTACGCGAGTTGATGCCGGGCCTGATCGAGGCCGGACTCGACGCGATTAACCCGGTGCAAGTCTCGTGCCGCGGCATGGAGGCGGCGGGGCTCAAGCGCGATTTCGGCAAGGAAATGACCTTCTGGGGCGGCGGCTGCGACACCCAGCGCATCTTGCCGCAGGCAACGCCGGACGAGGTTGCCGCGCATGTGCGCGGGCAGGTTGCCGCGTTGCAGCCCGGCGGCGGTTTTGTCTTTCAGCAGGTGCACAACATCCTCGCCAATGTGCCGCCGGCTAACGTCATCGCCATGTACGGCGCGATACACGCCTGACGAGACCAGGCGGGCCGGCCCAAGGTATACTATGAGATGCGCGCGAGGGTGAGGTGTCCGTTGCAGCGGCAGGCGAGGTTCCGCCGGCCCGGCAGATGTTTGCAGGCCGCGGACGCAGGATGACCCCGCGCGGAAGAGAAGGAGTGCAGGGGGTGTTCTTTTACATTGTCGTTGTGTTGGTGCAGTTGCCGTGGCTCTTGCTGTGCGCCGGCGCGGCGCGGCGCATGTTGCGCGCGCGCTATCTGTACAGCCGCTTGCAGTTCTACGGCGCCGCGCTGATCGTGCTGTGCAGCATCGCGCGGCTGGTGCTGTTTGACCCGAATTTCGGCATCGACCCGCTCGCGGAGCGCCCCTGGATTTTCGGCTATACGCAGGTCGAGCCCGGCGCGGTAGCCATCGGGTTGTTGTTCTTTGGCGTGGGGTTCTTCCTGGACCACCGCCCGGGCAAGGAATTTCAGCCTTGGCCGCCGCTCGCCAAGCGGGTCAGCCTCTGGTCGCTGGCCGCGGGCACTGCATTGATGCTTGTGGCGTTGTGGCGAGGGACCGGCGTGTGGTTTCAATTGCCGTGGACCGTGCCGCGACTGGCTCTTACGCTAGGATGCTACCCGTTTGCCGTAACGTACCTGTCGTGGAGCGGGCGCGCGCCCGTGCGCAGGGAAGTGCGCATGCCGGTGAACTTGTAGGAGGACATCATGAACGAAACGCGCCTGGTTATCGGCATGCCCGCCGGTTCGCTGGCGGACCCCAACCGCGGCGGCAATCTGATAGCCTTGTTGAAGCACGCGGGCTTTCCCACGAAGGGTTACGACGCGGGCGGGCCGACGACATTCCCCCTGCACACCGTGCTGCTCGGCTGGGACGGCCGGCCGCAGGAGTTCGGCGCGCAGGTCGGCTTGGGCGAGGTGGACATTGCCATCGGCGGCGACGACTGGACCCGCGAGCGCGTCCTCGAATTCAAGTTCGAGTATAACCGCGAACTGAGCCTGGAAAAGGTGCTGTCCCTGCGCCGCGGCGACGTGCGCATCGTCATCATCTACGACCGGCGCGACAAGGCGCAGGCGTTCGACGACTGGCTCGCGGCGCTGTTGCGCGAAAAGCCGCTGGTGAGCATGGTTTCTGAGATGCCCTATCTCGCGCTCGACTGGTACCTGCGCAAGATTGCCCAGTTGGGCTTCGGCGCGACTCACGGGGCATACAGCGTGCAGAAGTTCAAGACGCCGCCCCGCACCGAGCGCGGCCTTGTCATCTACGAGACTTGGGGCAAGACGGAAGCGAAGGTCAAGAACGGCGCGGTCGATTTCGGGCTCGAAATCACGCAAAGCGGCAGCGCCATCCGCAATTACGGCCTCGAAATCGGCGAAGTCATCATGGAATCCGAGACGGGCATATGGGTCAACCCGGAGATCCGCAACCAGCCCGGCAAATTCGAGTTGGCGCAGATGTTCCTGCTCAATCTGTACGGGTCGGTGTTCGCCGAGAACAAGGTGCTCATCTTCTTCAACGCGAAGACGGAAGCGGTGCCGCAGGTGCTCGACTACTTGAGCGCGAACAAGTTGTTCGGCGACGAACCGACGATGAACACGGGCGCGAATTTCACCGAGTTCAGCGTGCAGTTGGACACAAACGACCCAGCCCTGCCGCTCGCCAAGGTGCGCTACGACCTGGCCCGCCTGGGCGCCACGCACATCGAGACGGTGCCGCTGGATTCGTCCATCCCCGGCTTGGACGCGATAGCTTTCTGAGCCGATGCGTCAGGGGGCATCAAGCCGTTGGCCGCTTGTGTCCGTTCCTTTGCGCGAGCCGGCCGGCCGGTGGAGCAGCGGCTTGACCAGCAGCCAGGCGCCGTACACGCTGAGAAACGCCCAAACAAGGAAATGCGGGCCAATCGGATAGGGTTTCCGGTATCCGGGAAGGGGCAGGCGTATCCATGCAACGTTCCACCACTCCGGGAATATGTGGATGTCAGGCCGCCACGGGTACAACAACGAACAATCGCCATGGGATACCGCATCGATAACCAAGTGTGAGCACGCCCCGATGAACAACGAGCCAAGCCTGCGCGCCCAGGATGAACGGGTCATGTCGCGCAGCGGCGCGATGCGCATGGCGTGTACGCCCGCACCCCATGCCCGCCACAGGAGGCCCGGATGCGCCTGCGCCGGCAGTCGCCGCGCCAAGCGGCCCAGCATCCACCACAACAACATGCCGCCGGGCATGCAGAGCAGCACGAGACCCGCGAGCGAGTGGCCCACGCCCTGGCCCAGGTAGCCGCGATACGCCCCGACAAAACCGTCTATGACATCCGGCATCGCGGCACCCACGCACAGGGCGGAAACCTCGAAAACGCGCGGCCATCGCCGCCAAAGCGGCGCGATCAGGCCCTGATGTGACGGGAACGCAAGCGGCATGACGTCGTCATTCCTCCAAGGCCCGGCCCGTGACGGCAAACCAGTTCCGGGTGTGCGCGGCTTCCGCAATGCCGGGCGCCAGCAGGCTCGCGCAATAGCCGAGGCTCAACGTCGTGACGAGTCCAAACGACGAAGGCCAGATGAAACTCAGGCTCCGGCCCCCTTCCGCGACCGCGCCGGGAAACAGGCCGAGCAGGAGAGGCGGCGACTCGTTCATCAGTTGCGGCGCACTCCAGCAGATGGCGTAGAGCGAGGCGAGCGCGGCGCCGAACTTGGTCATGCCCGCGGACTGCATAATGTAGTCCATGCCGCTGTTCAACGCAGCCATGAGCGACGCACCGACAGGAAGCCAGCGCGTCGAGCGGCACGCCGGGAAGCGGTCTTTCAGGCGCTGCTGACGGCGCGTGTGATAGATGCTGATGCCCGCGAGCAGCGCAAGGGAGAGCAGGAGAACACACCCATCCAGCCAATGCAGGCGGATCGAACCCTCCATGCGCGCGGCCCTCGTGCGGCCCATGCCGCGGTTCGGTTTGCGGACACAATACGGCAGAGAGGAAGTTAGCTGAGCCGTCGCGTGTTGTCAAGACCGCCTCGGGTGTGCTCTCACGAGGAGTTCGGCGGGTAGAGACTCTCGCGGTTCAGAGTCAAGGACCGCGCGGGAATTCACTTGTGCTAAGCTGAGGCGCCGAGCGCAGTATCGTGGTGCAAAGGGAGGAAGCGTTACATGCATGGTTGCGGTATGGCATCGAGCCTCGTGCTTGCGGCGTGTCTGGGAATCCTGGCCACGGCAGCGCCCGCCGCGCCGTTGCAGGTCTGTCTCGTCTCGGGGTCGTTTGAATACGACTCGGACACGTCGCTCGCGGCCTTCCAGGAGTATCTCGAAACGCGGCATGACGTGCAGTGCACATTGTTGAAAGCGACGGGCTGGACGGATATCCCCGGCCTTGAGGCGCTCGATACGTGCGACGTCGCGCTCTTCTTCTTGCGGCGGCTCCGCCTCGAAGGCGAGCAACTCGAGCGAATCAAGGCTTATTGCGCGGCGGGACGCCCCCTCGTGGCCGTGCGCACGATGAGCCACGGCATTCAGACTTGGCTTGAATTCGACAAGGAGGTGCTCGGCGGCAATTACCAGGGCCACCTGGGCGAAGGGCCCACGACGGAAGTGCTTGCGAAGCCGCGCCGGGCAGACCACCCCGTTCTCGAGGGTGTTGGTCCCATCCGGTCGCGGTATAGCCTTTACAAGACGGGGCCCGTGGCTGACGACTGCGATGTGCTCATGTTCGGCCGCACGCCCGTGAGCGATGGCCCGCAACCCCTGGCGTGGACGCGCGTCCACAACGGCGGGCGCGTGTTTTACACGTCGCTGGGCGGCGTGGGCGATTTCGAGGGCGCATCGTTCCGGCGGCTGCTGGCAAACGCGCTGTATTGGGCCGCGGAGCAGCCCGCCGCGCGCAAGCCGCTGCCGCCCGTGACGCGGCGGCCCCGGCCCGAGGGTGTGCTGACGCTCGCGCTGCGCGCGCGCGCACAGGACGCCGCGGGCGCATGGGCCGAGCGTGCGCTGACCCGCGAATGGCCCGTGACGGATACAGCGGTCATCGTCTGCGACATGTGGGACAAGCACTGGTGCGATTTCGCAAACGCGCGCGTCGCGGAGATGGCCCCGCGCATGGCGGAGGTGTTGAACGCCGCGCGCGGGGCGGGCGTCCAGATCATTCACTGCCCGTCCGAGACCCTGGGCTTCTACCAGGACTGGCCGCAGCGCCGCCGCATGCAGGCTGCGCCGCCCGTTGCGCCGCCGGACCAGAAAACGGTCGCGGATCCGCCCCTGCCCATCGACGATTCCGACGGCGGTTGCCCCGGCCCGGAGCAGCCGTACGCGGCATGGACGCGGCAGACCGCGACGCTCCCGGTCGGCGAATACGACGGTATCAGCGACGATGGGCGCGAAGTGTACCATTTCCTCGCGCAGGAGGGCATCACGCATGTCATTATCATGGGCGTGCACACAAACATGTGCGTGCTGAACCGGTCTTTCGGCATCCGCCAACTGAGCCGTTGGGGACTGGACTGCTGCCTCGTGCGCGACCTCACCGATACGATGTACAACCCCGCGATGCCACCGCGGATACCCCACGATGAAGGAACGGACCTGGTCGTGCAGCACATCGAGAAGTACTGGTGCCCGAGCCTGACCAGCGAGGACCTGCTGGCGGGTCTTCCCGGCTGAAACGCCCCCGCGTGGCGGTCATGCCATGGCCGGCTCGAAACGCAGGACCGGCGCAGCGGCGATGACGAAATCTTCGTCGTCGTAGAACACCGCCCATTGACCCGGTGTTACGGACCGTTCTGGCGCACGCAGCCGGACGCGCGCGCCGGTGCGGCTGCCGGGCACGGCCACGGGCGTCACCGTGGCGGGAACTGCATGATGCCGAGAGCGGATTTGCACGCGGCATTCGAAGGGCGTGTCCTGGGGAGCCATGCCGCCCCAGCAGATGCGGCCCGTCTCGAACTGGGCGCAGAAAGTGGCTTCTTCCGTTCCGGCGATGAGCGTGTTCCGCGCGGCGTCGAGCCCCACAACGTAGTAAGGCCGTTCCGCGGCGATGCCAAGCCCGCGCCGCTGGCCAATGGTGTAGTGGATTAGGCCTTTGTGACGGCCAAGCGCGCGGCCATCCGCCGAGGTGATCGGCCCCGGTGCGGACGGCACGTCCCGAGCTTTCAAGAACCGCGCGTAGTCACGGTCCGCGACGAAGCAGAGTTCCTGGCTGTCGCGTTTCTGTGCCGTGCGGCAATCGAGATGTGCCGCGCGTGCGCGCACCTCGTCCTTGGTCATCTCGCCCAGCGGGAAGACGGCCCGGCGCAGCTGCGCCTGGGTCAGCGGCGCGAGCACGTAGCTCTGGTCCTTGGCCGGATGCACGGCGCGGCGGAGCGACCAGCGCGCGCCGCGCTTCTCGAGGCGTGCGTAATGACCCATGGCGATGTATTCCATGCCCAGTTCATTTGCCCGCTGATAGAGCGCGCCGAACTTGATCATGCGGTTGCACCGGACGCAGGGGTTCGGCGTCCGGCCCGCGGCGTATTCTTCCGCAAAGAAGCGGATGATGTCGCGGTCGAAGCGGTCCAAGGCGTGCAGCACTTCGTGAGGGATGCCGAGCGTGGCGCAGACGCGGCGCGCATCCTGGGCGGCTTCCAGGCCGCAGCAGGGCTCGAACGGGGATTTCCCGGCCGGTTCGGGCACGAGGCGCAGCGTCAGCCCCATGCACACGCACCCCTGCTCTACGAGCAGAGACGCCGCGACGGCGCTGTCCACCCCGCCGCTCATCGCGACGAGGACTCTCGCGTTGGTGGGAATCCGCATGGGATGCGCGCTGACAGGGATGGGCTTCAGGCCTGGGGCCGCGGCTGTTGCCCGGGAATGGTCTGCTGCTGCGGCTGTGCCGGCGCGGCCGCGGCCTGACTGGCCGCTGGCGGCGGTTTGATCTGGCCCGGCGGCTTCATCTGGCACTTGCCTTCGAACATGACGCCCTCGGCGATACTCACGCGCGGCGCGGTAATGTCGCCGACAACCTTGCCGCTGGCGGTGATCTCCAAGCGGTCATGGGCGTACACGTTACCGTGCACCTCGCCGCTGATAATCACCTGACCCGCGATGAGGTCCGCCTTGACCCGCCCGGTCTCCTGGACCACGACCGAGTCTTCGCTTTCCACGCGCCCGGCCACGTTGCCCTCGATTCGGATCGTGCCGTCAGTCTTGATTTCGCCGACGACCGTGGTGCCCGGCCCGATGATGCTCACTACCTTGTTTTCGTTGTACGACTTCTTGCGTGATTCCAGCATGTGCCTTTATCTGCCTAGGTACTGCGCGGCATTGACCGGCTTCCCGTTCTTGTGCACCTCGTAATGGAGATGCGGCCCGGTGGTCCGGCCCGTATTGCCTACGGTCCCGACCACGTCGGACCGCTGCACGAGTTGACCTGTCTTGACAAGGCAACGGGACAGGTGCGCATACCAAGTCTCCAGCCCGTTGCCGTGGTCGATCCTTACAACATACCCATAATACCCATCGTAGCCCGCGTCCACAACTTTCCCTTTGGCCGACGCCAACACCTTCACGCCCGGCTTGGCGGCAAGGTCCACGCCGTCGTGATGACGAATACGCCGGCTGAACGGGTCCTTGCGATACCCGAAATGCGACGTGACCTGCCCGGCCCCGCCCGCGAGCGGCCAGATCGAGGGCACCCGCTCAATGCGGTCGCGCTCGGTCTCCATATCGCGCAGCAATTCGCGCAGGCTGCCGGTGCGAATCTCGATCTCTTCCACGATCAGGTCGGCCGAGGGCCGCGACATGCCATAAATCAGGTACGGAGGGCGGATGGCGTTGCCATTCCGCGCCAAGGCGACTCCGCCGAACCCTTCCGGCGGGCCACCCTTGCCCCCGCCCACGGCGCGCAGGTCCTGCTGCGTGACAGGACCCCGCGGGGCCAGCCCCGTAAAGTTCCGGATCTGGGTTTCCACCTCCAGCACTTCGTTCAGGCGCGCCGTCACCGTCTCGATACCTTCACGGTAAGCGGTGCGATCCGCTTCGTTTTCCGCGCGGATGGTCTCATTTTCGGTATGCAGCGACGCGTTGGTTTCGCGCAACGCCTCCAGTTCCTGGGCCTGTTCCGGGGCCAGGAGCCCCCCTCCCGCGAACGAACTGCGCACCGCTTCCGTTTCAAGCGCGCGGTAGCGTGCGCTGAGCGCCCGCTCCCGCTGGAGAAGAAAAGCGGTGAGGAAAACCAAGGTCACGAGGAGGGCAACGGGAACCCAGAGGTGGACGGCGGAAACGGTGAGCGTGCGCGTGCTGGTCCGATCATGAGGGATCAGCATCACGGTCCACTTCTTCATAGAGGTTTTAGCTCCTTATGAATTGGAGTGGCTTTCAGCCTGGTATGGCCGTTTCCCGGCTGTTTTTCCGCGTTAGACACACCCCACGCTGTGTCGGTGCGGGTGCGCTTCATTCTCCCGTGCGGCAGACTATAGCATGCGCATCGGGTCGTGTCAACCATGTTCGCACCCTCTTCCCACAAAAAAAGCGCCTAATTCTCAGATGACAGCCTAGCAGATTTCGTAGTTTGTGCCGCCTTGACTATCGACTGGCCCTTTTCTTATCCCCGCAGCCACGGGCGGGTTCCCTGCGAGCATCCGCAAGAATGGAACAATTACGGGGCGTCAACCCGGCGGCCAGCCCATCGGACGCCCGCCCAGGATGTGCATGTGGACGTGGAAGACAACCTGACCGGCATCCTGGTTCGTATTGAACACGTAACGCACGCCGCTGGCGGCCACACCTTCGCGGCCGGCGACGGCGTTTGCGCCCAGCAACATCTTTCCGAGCAGTTCCGCATCCGCGGGGGTCGCATCCGTGACCCGGGGCAGGTGCCGTTTGGGCACGAGCAGGACGTGCGTCGGCGCTTCGGGGTTGATATCGCGAAACGCCAGGACGTCGTCGTCCTCGTAGATTTTCTCCGCGGGGATTTCCCCGCGCACGATCTTGCAGAACAGACAATCCTCAGCCATCGTCGTTGCTCCCTTGCCGCCGGGCCTCATTCCTTTGTCCGGCCCGGCGAATCCTCCTGGTCAGCCCGGACATTGCCACGGCGTACCCTGCGAGCATTCGCGATAGTACTGCGGTCCGCGGGCAAGGTCTTCCCGGAACACCGCGCCCAGCGCGGTGCGCCAGCGCCCGCCGCGCCGCATATGCTCCACAATATGCCGCTGCAGCGCCGTGTCCTGCGGCGCCGAAGCCGGGTCTCCGAATTTGCCGAAAAAGACGCGGTCCAGCAATTGCTCGTCATTGGCGCCCGGCCCCGGCAGCGCGTAGAACCGGCGCTGGAATTGGATGATGTTTGATGACTCGGGCAGATACGCGGCGTGCTGGTGGTCGAGCAGCCACGAATCGGTCTCAAACGCCTTGTAGTCATGTTCGGGGAAATACATGGCGAAGAAGGCCTCCGCGTGTTCAAAGGCGTCCGTGCAGGACGCAGGCGTGAGACGGTCCCCTTCCGGGATATGCACCCCGAGCGTGCGGTCGCCCCGTTTCAGCGCCACCTCCCATTCGACCGTCGGCAGGGACACGACCTCGCGCAGGGCCGTGCCGTCGGGCCGGACCGGGTTGCCTCGGATGATCTTATGGCCCGGGCGGTACTGCGCCGTCCATGCGGTGGGGTCTTGGATTCCATTCGTGCCGTCGAACTGCCCGTCCTCGCGAAAGCGGGCCCCGTCCGGGCACAATGCGACGGCTCGCTGGTTGAATCGGTCGCGCAGGAAGGTAAAGTCAAAGGCCCAAGTTCGCATTTCGAATTGGAGCCGCCCCAGTTGGAACAGGCGGCACGCGAAGTGCAGTTCGAGCCAGCGAATCTTGTCGAACCCGTAGACGCCATGCCGCACGCGGTAGTCTTCCATCCAGCGCTCGATATCGCTGAGCGTGTCCACCGTGATGTCCTCAGGCACGCCCTTCAGATGGTGCCTGGCCTGGAGCCCGCGCGCGCCCGGCAACAACACATATCCGTAAAACAGGTGCGCGGCAGGGCCCAGCGCCTCCGGCAGGACGGGCCACTGTGACGGCCGCTCCAGGCCGTCCGCACCTTGCTGAAAAAACAGGGCATGACAATGCCATGCGAGCCGTTTCAGTGCGGGATTCCCTTCGAACGCGCCCCGGTGCTCGCGGTAGGCTTGCGCCGTCCCTGTCTTTAACCGCAGCAGGCGGCATGCGTCCTCCACGGACGCCGCGCTCAGGAACTGCGCGCCCTCCCGGGCAAAGGCCGCTCCGGTGGCGGCCCATCCGGCTCGCAACGGCTCCGCCGCATCGCCGAGGCCCAGCACGCCGCGCACCGCGTCGAAATCGGCAAGGTCTACTCCACTCATGGCGTGACGACTCCCGTTTCGCAACTCCGGCGACAATACCGGCCCTAATGGTGACACATCGCCCCGGCATGACGCCAGTGCCGCCCCCCTGGCGCGCGGCGATTTCAGTGAGCTACTTCGGCCCATGCTGGCATGTCTGCTAAGCGTATGCTAAACTCACTTGTGACAACATGAGTGGAGATGCCTTTCATGGACTTCACGCCCGTGCTCGAACATTTCAGGGAATACGCCGTCTATTATGCGGCCGGCGTGATTGTCATGACGCCCTTGATATACGTCACGCGGCGCTGGTCTGTGCCCATTATCTTCTACGGGGTGGAGATCATCATCTACCTTGCCCTGATGCATGCGGCAGTCGGCACGCTCACGCGGGCCGCGGCCTGGTTCAAGGACCAGTCCTCGATGAAGCGCGCCTTTGACGTTCGGGTCAAGGGCCCGGACTGGACCACGCCTTGGCTGCGGTTTTGGGATGCGGACCTTTATGTTCCCCATGGTCTGCTTTATGTGGAAATCGGCGCCGCGGTGGTTATCGTGTTCTTGGTTTGGCGTTTGCGGCCATTGCGTGTGAAACGGCGTCAGCCGCCGCCGTCTAAGAAAGCGGAACAATACTTGCGGAGCAGACGGGCGCCCGAGCCCGGGCGTGGAGGACATCGATGATACCAGAGTTCGTGCGCGGTTCGATCGCACCCATGTTCACCGCATTCAAGGAGGACCTCACGATTGACGAGGCCGGCCAGCGCCGTTTCCTCGATTTCCTGATCGAACGGGGCGGGGTCAGCGCGTTTTTTCTGCGGTCCGGCATGGGCCAGATGTATGCCTACTCCTACGAGGAAGTGCGGCAGATAGCGCGGTTGGGCTGCGCGCACCTGCGCGGGCGCGCGCCCGTCCTGATCGGTTGCGCGGGCATCTGGGACCGCAACCGGGACCGGCGCCCCGACCGCGGCCTGTACACACGCCAGTCGATCGAACTGGGCCGCTATGCCCAGGACCAGGGCGCCGACGGCGTGGTGTTCACCATACCGGAGGGCATCGCGCCCGAGGCGGGTGAATCGCACGCCGGCGTGATCCTGCGTTTCTTCGAGGCCGTCACCGCCGCGCTTGCACCGCCCGTTCTGCTCTACCAGCCGCCGGGCACGGACCCGGACTATTGCGTCTCTCCCGCGCTCATGCGCGAGCTCGCCGCGCTGCCGGGCATCCGCGGCATCAAGTTGTCCACTACGGACGCTGAATACCTGTGCGACATCGGGGCCGCGCTCGCAGGCACGGAAACGGCTTTCATCTGTGGTTGCGAGACGGTGTTTTACGCCGCGCTGCCCGCCGGCGCGCGCGCTGTCATCGGGCAGGGGGCGACATTAAACCCCCGCATTCTGAACGCGGTCCAGGACCGCTTCGAAGCGGGCGACTGGCCCGGCGCGATGGAAGCACAGCGGGCGGCGAACCGGCTCTGCCGCATGACCAAGAACCCCGTCGAGTTCATGAAACGGTACGCGACGGACCACGGACATGCCGTGCCGCTGCATGCCCGCACGCTCGAGAACAATCCCTACGTGAAAAACGCCGCGCCGCTGACTCCCGAGGAATACGCGCAGTCCAAGCAGGTCTTCGAAGCCGAGTGCGCGCATTACGGCTGAGACGCCGCCCGGGCAGTTTTCAATCCCGAGTGCGGCGTGTATAATCGAGGCGGTTGTTGCATTAACGACAAGACGCCGCATCCGGAAGGCGAGGTTGCGTGTCCCCGACCATCTATCTCATTATCATGCTGAGCGTCATCCTGGGGATAACGGCCATAGCCGTCCCGACGCTCATGTGGAAACGGTGCCCGAAATGCGGCCGGCGGAATGCTCTGGAGAAAACGGTGTGCCGCGGGTGCGGCGCGACGTTTCCGGATGAAGACGTGGAATGAGGCGGCGGCCCCGTGTTGGAGCAGCCGCGGGGAACCGGACTGCGCTTGGTGATGTGGCGCCTGCGGCCTTGCGTGCGTCCGGCCCGGCTGCGAACAGGGAGAGCAAGACGTGCCAGCAATGATTAATTGCCCCTACTGTGGCAAACTCACCGACCCCAAGCTCGCGAATTGCCCGCATTGCGGCGGCCCGATGCAGCCTAAGGCGCCCTCGTCACCCCGCCGCGCCGCGGCGGGGCACGAACAGCACTGCCCGAGCTGCGGCGCCGTTGTGCATGATGGCGAGATCATCTGCGTGCAGTGCGGCACGAACCTGCTGACGGGGCAGAAGATCGCCGAGGAGCGCAAGTCCGCGCCGGCGCGAACGCGGCGGCGCTGGCCTTTCTTTGTCGGGGGCGCCATCGTGCTGGTGGCGCTGGGGGTCTTGTTGTGGCAGTTGCCAGAACTGCTCAAGGGGCCGGTCGCGAAGGCGCGGGAACTTGCCCGGAACGGGCAGGACCTGGCGGCCACCAACGTATTGCGGCAATACCTGTCTTCCCACAATGAAGACGCGGCGGCGCAGTTCCTCTTCGGCCAGTTGCGCTGGGGCAAACAGGACTATGGGGAGGCCGCGCAGGCGTTTCAAGAGGCGCACCGGCTTGACCCGGCGAATGAGGACGCGGCCTGGGGCGCGGTGCTCGCGTTGCGCCGCCAGCAGGGCCCGGCGGCGGTGGAACGCCAGCGCACCCTGTTGCAGCAACTCCTCGATCACAACCCGAATAGCGCGCGCGCCTGGTATATGCTGGCGTTGTTGCGGGCGGAAACCGGAGATTTGCAGGGCGAACTGGACGCGCTGGACAAAGCCGTCGCGCTGGAACCGGACGACACGCGGTCCAAGATCCAGCTTGGCATAGCGCAAGCGCGGAACGGCGATTTCCAGAACGCGCGGCAGACCCTCGCCGGCGCAGTGAACGCGGAAGGAGACAGCCAGATGCAACTGGCCCTCGCGGCCATCGAAAGTCTCAGCGGAGAGACGGAGGCCGCGGCCTCGCGCCTCGCCGGTATCGGCGGCAATGTCACCAACGACGCAATCCGGACGCGGCTGGCTCTTGGGCACATTATCAGCGGCGAGTTCGCCAAAGGCGAAGAAATGCTTCGCGACAGCACGCAGGAAGTGCGCCGGGAGAACGCCTTGGCGGCATTTTTCCATGCCCTTTGCCTGCAGGCCATGGCAAAGAAGGCGGAAGCGGCGGCCAAGTACACGCGCATCGTCGACCTGAACGTGCCCCAGGCCGCCGAAGCCGCCATGCTCGCGGCGGCCCTCTATCTTGACTTGGGCGACCTCGCCCGCGCGCGCCAGATGATCGACGCGGCGCTCGAACTTGGCCGCGGTGCGGCGGGCAGCGGCGCGAATCCAGCGCGCCTGACTGCCATGACCTATACGGTCAACGGACGCATTCTCATGGCCGAGAACCAGCCGCAAGAAGCACTGGTCGCTTTCCAGCGGGCGGTGGAGGCCGACCCGCAATACCCCGGCGCCGCGCTCGAAACGGGTTTGTATCATATTCAGAGCGGGACCGTCTCTCAGGGACTGGCCGAATTACGGCGCTATATTGAGCTGGTAGGCGGCCAGGAGGGCACGGACGTGAAGGAAATCGAACTGCTCGTGGAGCAACTGCAGGAGACCGAGGGCACTGCGCTCCCGCCCTCCTCGTGACCCGGCGAAATGAAGGAAGAGTCATGACGCGAATGCTCAAGTTTGTGCTCATTGCCCTGCTCGTCGCCACGGCAGCGGGGCCGGCGGCCGCATGGAGCCCCAGGACGCAGTTGAGCCTGGTCGATTTCGCCCTTAACCTGCTCGCGGCGGAGCGTAATCTTCCCCTGAAGCAGCGGCAGCGCGAAATCCGCGAAGGCGCCATGATTCCCCAGGACCAGCTCGCCGCCGAACATCCCGGCCTCGAGACGGACCCCGTCCGCGCCATTGAGGCGGAGGTCTATCTGCTGCAGGTGACGGGGAGTAATGGCTTTGACACCTATTACGCGTACCGGCTGGGCGTGCTCGGCAAGATGATTGCCGGCGCCGTCTCGCCGCTGCGCACCGCGCCGGCCATGTTCCGGGAACGGTACGAGACAGACGTCGAGGCCGCTATCGACCGGCTGGCCATTCAGACCGGCAAGCGCGTGCTGGTCGAGTCGCGCTCTTATTTCACGGACATGGTCGCGCGCGCCGCGGGCAGAGACGAGATGATCCTGAAGGATTACCAGGACGGCTTGGGCTTTGAAGGCGTGGCCAAGGCTTCGCTGCCTTCGGACGCGGGCAGGACCGTGGACGCTATCGCCGACGCCTGGCTCACCTTGCTGACAAGCGACACCGTGGTGGCTACGGTTTCCGACAGTCAACTGCACCGCTATGTCCTGGGCGGCTACGCCTTCTATATCGGGCGCGGCAATCTCCCGGAAATCGAAGGCGCCGCGGACCGGCTGGCGAAAATTGCCCCGCCCACGCCGGACATGCGGGTCACGATCGGGGACCTTTTCTACGAAGCAGGATTCAGAGAACGCGCCATGCAGGAATACCAGGCCGTGCTTGCCGCGCAGCCCGACCGGCGCGAAGTCACGGAGAAGATCGGCGCCTACTACGTCGAACAGGGCGACGCGTTGCTCGAGGACGGGCAACTTGAGAAGGCACTGGCAGCCTACACGACCGCCATCGACACGGACGCGCTGCATCCCACGGCGGAGGGAAAGCGGCTCGACACGGAAAAGCTCATCCAGGAACGCGACCAGCGCCGCGACGAACAGTTGAACGCCCTCAACACAGCCGCGGGCCTGGAAGCACAGGCGGACCAGCATGCGCTGAACGGCTACTATGCCGCCGCTATCGCGCAATTGCTCGAAGCCAACCGCGCCTACGAAACGATCACGCCCGAGTTCTCCGACGCATACGCCAAAGCCAGCCGCGGATTGCGCGACAACGTGAACAGAATCCAGGAATTGCGCCAAGGGCTGATGGCGAACGCGGAGCAGCTCAGCGGGTCCGGCTTCGCGCTCGATGCGCGCGCCCTCGCCGCTACCCGCGCCAAAGACCTCGACCAGCAGGCGTTGCGCGCCCTCGCCGACAACGCGCTGCAGTCGGCGTTCACCGAACTCGAATCGGACATGCGGGAGGCTCTAAAGCCGAAGTGACCGGGAGGCTATTCGTCCGGGCCTGGCTTCTTTTTCGTGAAGACGCGGTAGAAGCAGTAAACGTTGAGTAGCACGATGAGAATCCAGACGGCCAGCATATACGCCCAGGACAGCAGGCTCATGACGTTTGATCCTCATCACGTTCCACCTCGTCGAAGAACTTGGGGTGCGTCTGCCACGCATACCACACGCCCCAGACGATGAAAGCGGCCATCATCAGGATCATGACGCGACCGATCCAAAGGTAGGGCACGGCCTCCGGTTTCACGCCTTTCATCATTAGTTTGTCAAGCAGTCCGTCGTAGGCAAACCAGGCCACGAGCCCCACCGCGAACGTGGGCGTGATGTACTTCATGACGTAATAGAACACACGCGGCACTTGCAGGTCCGCGCCCAAGTGCATTTCTTCCCAGCCCTTGTCCATGCCGAATAGCCACGCAAACACCACGGACTCGATGGCGACGAAAAGGACGAGGCAGAACGTGCCCATCCAGTAGTCGATTTCATCGAGCACGTTGAAATGATTGAACAGGATGACGGGCTGCATCATCAGGAATACAGCGAACCCGATGAGAATGACGCCGACGCGCTTGTCGATGCGCAATTCGTCCTCCAGAAAGACCAGCAGCGGCGTAAACATGGCCATGGACGAAGTCAGCCCCGCCAGAAACAACAGCACAAACCAAATCGTGCCGAAGAACTGGCCCCCGTGCATCTGCTGGAAAATGCACGGCAGGGCAAAGAAACCGATGGCGAAGGTGCCGTCCGTATGTACGATTTCGCGCGCCTGCACCACGCCGAAGAACAGTACCGCCGCCGGAATCGCGATGGTGCCGCCGAGCACCACCTCGGCGAATTCGTTCGTGCTGCACGCGGCGAGGCCGCTCAGCGTAATGTCTTCTTTCTTCTTCAGGTAGCTTGCGTAGGTAGGCACCATGCCCAGACCCACCGAAAGCGTGAAAAAGATTTGCCCCGTCGCGGCGATCCACACGTTGGGCTTGAGCAGCACGCTCCAGTCCGTGACGCTCCAGATTTGGGCAAGCCCCTGGCCGATGTTTCTGTCTTCCATCGGGGGCAATGTGATTACCCGAATCGTCAGAATGACGCCCAGCACAAGCAGCAGCGGCATGCAGTATTTCGCGACAACCTCAATGCCGCGCGAGATGCCCCGCGCGAACACGATGATGTTGATGACAAACGTG
>JAGMZX010000091.1 GCA_018005585.1 Candidatus Hydrogenedentota bacterium
TCGCTGCACGCGATGCCCGTTTCCTCGCCGCGCACCGCGGCGGCCAGACCCGCGCTCACGTCCTTGATGTGGCAATGCGAGATGTAGGGCCGCAGCGTCTTCATGTATTCGAGCGGGTCGTGCCCGGCGATGAATGAGTTGCCGGTGTCGAAATTGCAGCGCAGCCACTCGGAATCGAAATGCTTGAACAACTTGAGCATGAACTCGGGGTCGTTCGTGTACGGCCCGTGCGGCTCGACGTTGATCACGATCTTGTAGTCTTCGGCCCAGGACAGGACCTGACGGTAGTTGTCGCACGTGATGCGGAACACTTCGTCGCGGGTGAATCCTTCGATCTCGAAGGCGCCGTCGACGGTGTCCACCATCGGACAGTCGAGTTCCGCTGCGAAGCGGATCGACTGCTGCACGTACTGCACGCCGTAGGCCGAGCCGTCCGGCCCCATGAGCGGATACGAGCCGTCGATCTGCGAAATCATCAACCCTTTCGAGTCGCAGTAGCGCTTGAGCGCGCGCGGATTCGATTGCAGCGAGATGCCCGGCTCGTAGCCCATCGCCTGGATGAAATACTGACCGTGGATGGCCGCGAATTCGAGGTGTTTGAGGCCGTATTTGACCGCGCATTCCGCGGCCTGCTTGAAACTGCCGCTCAACGGCCGCCAATTGTCCGTGTGCATGCCCAATTCGATCATGGTCGTGTCCTCCCGCGTTGCATCTGGCGCTTCCGGTCGCGCGAAAACCGATTCTACTACACTGCGGCCCCGCAAAACCCGCAGCCCGCAGCGCGCCGCAATCGGCGAAGGCGTGGCCGGGGATGACCTTCTCGCAGGGTTGATGAGGCCGCACCTTCGGCTTGTCGAAGACCCGGACCGCTTCGACCTCAATGCCGCCCGCGCGCCGGGTCAGCGCATTGACGCGAAGCGTGCGCGCCGGCGCGGTAAACCCGCCTTATTCGCCGCCGTAATGGACCCAGCGGCGCGAGAGGCGCAGTTGGATCAGCGTGAGCGCGACGACCATCACGAGCAGCAGCCACGCCATGGCGGAAGCATACCCCATCTTGAAGTAGTTGAACGCGTTGTTGAACAGGTAATAGGCGTAGAAGAGCGTTGAATCATCAGGCCCGCCTTTGGTCATTACGTAGGCCTGCGTAAAGATCTGCATCGTGCCGATGACACCCATGATCAGGTTGAAGAAGATATACGGAGACAGCATGGGCAGGGTGATGCTGAAGAAACGGCGGACCGGCCCGGCTCCGTCGATTTCCGCGGCCTCATACAGGTGCGCGGGGATGCCCTTCAACCCGGCCAGCCAGATGATCATGCCCGCGCCCGCGCCCCAGACCCCCATGACGATGATCGCGGCCTTCGAACCGAGCAGCCACGACGAACTCTGGAGCCAGAGCGGCGGATTGGCCACGCCGAACATGCTCAGGAACGTGTTGATCAACCCGCTTGCGGGGTTCAGCACCCAAAGCCACAGGACCGACGCGGCCACGACCGGCACGATGGCGGGCAGGTAAAACAGGGTGCGGTACCCTTTCAGGCCGAACACGTCCGTATCGAGCAGCATCGCGATGGCGAGACCCGCCGCCATGCCTATGGGGATGCCGAGCATCATGTAGGCGGTGTTGAGCAGGCTCCGCCAGAACAGCGGGTCTTCGAAGAGCAATTGGCGGTAGTTTTCAAAGCCCACCCACAACGCCGGATTCAGCACGTCGTACCGGCAGAAACTGTAGAGCAGCGAAACGAGTATCGGGCCGCCCGTGAACAAGCAAAGGCCCAGCAGCCACGGTGAAGCGAACACGAGCGCCGCCCGGCCCTCGGGCGTGACCAACCGCCGCACCGCCGCGCGGCAACGGGGCACGCAGCACAGGACCGCCGCGCCGGCGAGCATCAGCGCGGCCAGCCACACCGCGAGCGTTCCCCAGGGCACGGGCGGATACGCCTTGTCCGAATAGAGCCGGTCGAGTTGGCGTTGCACCTCGCGCTGGCTTCGCTCCAGGGCTTCTTTCGGCGGATAGGTGTGCCGCCACGCCTTTTCCGCGGCGCGCACGTGCTCGTCCCACAGCAAGGTGCCGACGGGAGTCACGGGCCGGTAACGCGAGACATTCATCAGTTCCGCGAAGACGGGGTAGGCCTGCTTCACGCGCTGGGGCAGGTCGGGATTGTTGGCGATGACGTTCTCGTAGTACCACGCGTTGACCGCGGGCATGGGCGCCATGATCGGCACATAGGCCCGGCCGCGGCTGCGGAAGAAGCGCGAGTTGACTTCCGCCTGGTATCGCCACATCCGTTCCGCGAGCAGAAAGCGCACCAGTTCGAACGCGGCGTCGGGATGCCGCGACCCTTCCGGGATGGCCCAGGAGAATCCCCCGGACCACGTGATGGGCGTTCGTCCCTTCGGCGGCGGAGGGGGCGCCACGCCGAACCGCAGGTTCGGCGCGAGGTCGGTCACCGCGTTCAGGTACCAGTCCCCGTCGATTTTCATGACGACACGGCCCGTGAAGAAGGGGTCCATCTCCCCGCCCTGAAAGGTGGACTGCAGGACGTCGACTTTCTCGTAGCCGCCGAGCGCGTCATTGAGGCCGAGCGTGTATTCCAGGGCCTCGACGATACGCGGGTCGTCGAGCGTGCAGGTGCGCCCGTCCGGCGACAGGAACTCGCCGCCGTTCTGCCACCCATAAAGGTAGAACCAGCTGTTGCCCTGCATCTGCATGTGCGGGGCAAAGCCCAGCCGGGCGATGTTGCCCTGTGCGTCGAGCTTTGTCAGGCGAACAGCGTAATCCTTCAGTTCCTCCCAGTCGCGCGGGGGCCGTGCGCGGCCCTGATCGTCCACAAAGCCTTCCGCCTCGAGGATGTCCTCGTTGTAGTACAGGGCCCGGTCGTCCGCGTTCATGGGAATGGCATAGACGTCGCGCGCGTTGCCCTCGCCGTAGCTGGCTTCCAGCCAGCAGGCGGCATAGTGCTCTTCCTCGTGGATGCCGTCGCACAGCGCGCGCAGTTCTTCCGCGTCGGGAACCAGCGCCGCTGTGGAAGCGCCGCTGTCTAATTGACGCAAGAGCCCGGAAGCATTACGCAGTGCAAGACAGTCGGGAAACGAGGCAAAACAGGCGGTTACTGCTTTGAGGGCCGCGCGCGCGGCCGCCGCGTCGCCGTTCCGCAGGCTGTCCAGCGCCTGCTGAGCGGCGGCTTCCACGGCGGCGCTGCTCCGTACGCGCGCGGCGAGCGGCTGCAAGGCTTTGCGGACGGCCCACTCGCCCACCGAGAAACGATCGAACACCAGCACATCCGGCGGGCTGTCCCCCGCGATGGCGGTAAGCAGTTTCTGCTGGCCGGTACCCGTGACGCCCGTGTGGTAGCCCGTGACAATCCGGTAACCGGGATACTCGACCTCGAAGCGGCGGAACGCGGCCTCGAGGCCCCGGTCGCGCCAGATAATCCAGACGACCAGTTCTTCCGGTGTATCCGCGCGCGCGCTGTCTGCGCCGCAGAATGCGCCCGCTCCCAGCGCCAGGACCAGCATGGATGACAAGAGGCGCATCGTTATTCTCCATGCTTGCATGAGCATTATGGCAGAATACGGACGCGACGGGCTATCTCTCTTCTGCGCGCCGGCGCGGGGCTCATCCGTGCCACGGCCGCTGGCGGTCCTTGGTGTCCTGCAGGACATCGATGGCGATGTTGACATCCTCGACAATCTGAAAATCGAACATGCCGACGAAGAGAAAGTCCGCGCCGTTGTCGAATGCATAGCGGAACCCGTCTTTCGGGTGTATCGCCCCGCCCGCGAGCACCTTGAACGCGATCCAGGGCGCCTCGATGCCGTTCATGACCTCGATGGTCCGCTCGGGGAACAGATCAAACATGTTGTCGTGAAACTTGTTGTGGTCCGGGCTTGGCATGCCGTCGACGGTGAATTCCTGGCGATATTCGCGCGGGGTGGCGGACCAGTAGCGGTCGTGATGGCATGTCTTAACATAGTAATCGGGGATGATGCCCGCCGCCTGACATTGGACCGGCACCTCGATGGAGTGGGAACCGATGCCCGCCGGGTAGCCCTGTTTCCGGATGTGTTCGAGACACTCGGCGATGATGTCGAGCCTGCCCGCCTTGACGAAGCGGTCGCAAACCGCGCCCTGGAGATACGGCGTGGCCACGCCGTTGTCGATCGACTGATCGATGTCCGTGAACAAGTCGTCTTCCTTGGGGAAGGTCTGGCAGATGGTCTGCAATTTGCCGCCGAAGAGCCGCTGGTACTTGTGAAAGAGCGGATACTGCGCGTTGACAATGTTCATCATCGTAATTCCCGCCTGTTCCGCGACGGCGAGCGTCTCGAAGACCTTGCGGTCGTCGTTGTAGGCTTTGAACAGGTCCGGGGCGTAGATCAGGTCGCGCGCATGGGCCCAGCCGCCGATCAGATTGTTACCCAGGATGATCCGGCTGACCTCGAGGTTGCCGATCCTGCCCTTGGGCAGTGTCCCCTTCAATTCGGCGAGAGAACTCGAGCGAAGCACGATGGTCGCGCCCGTCATGGCGTCGACGGCCTCCTGCTCCCGGTTGCGCGCCCACACGCAGGCGAACGCGCCCGCCATGGGCAGCGAAGCCAGGCCCGCGAGCACCTCGCGCCGTGTCTTGACGGGCGCGGCGTCCTGTGAAGCAGGTTCGGGCGCGACGGTCTCGGGTTCCGCGGCTTGCCGGCGGAACAGCAGGCGGAGGAGCCGGTCGAGGCCCCACTGGCGGCGGCTGCCGGCGACCAGCAGAAGGAGCAGCGCCGCAAATTCGATCACGGTCTTGCTGACGACCAGATACTGGCCTTCGGCGGGCATACCGAAATCAAACCCGGCGAAAGGCGGATACGCGAAATAGTAGAATCCGAGCAACACGGCGCCGAGCAGGCACGTAAGCCGCGTGAACACGCCCAGCATCAGGGCCGCGCCCAGCAGGGTCAACCCCCAGATATTCAAAAGGTCGACCGCCCGCAACAGGGCTGGGTCCGCGGCGAGCCGGTGGTAGAACTCGGCGAACGGCCCCCGGGCGCCCGCCAAGTACCCGCCCGCGGTCCATTTCTCCGCAGTGAGTTTTGCGAGACCCTCGTACAGAAAATGCCAGCCGATGAACACGCGCATCAGGGTAAGCGCGCCCGCGAGGAAGAATACGTTTACGGAACGGGACAGGCGCCTGTGCTGGTCCGGCATGATGCAATCTCCGTGTGTGCGGCTGTTGGCGATGGGCGCATTATACGGCAAAACGCCCGCACGGCATAAAGAGCGCGGCGCGGGTGGCCCATGCGGCCTCTTTTCTCTATAATGCGTTTCTCAGGGAATCGGGTAAACGGAGCGATGGAGGATTTCGCCATGCCGGGCACGATGTCGCGCAGGGGGTTTGTGAAATCGTCGCTTGCTGCCGCCGTGGCCGCGCAGGCGGCAGGCAGCCGGATCTATGGGGCCAACGAGCGCATCCGGCTCGGTTTCATCGGCGCGGCGAACCGCGGCGGCCAGCTTATCGCCGCCACGCGCCCGCACGAAGACGCCGAGATTGTGGCCGTGTGCGATGTGTACCGCCCCGCGCGGGAGCAATGGCTGGACAAGCTGCCGGGCAAGATTGACCTGTACAACGACTATCGCGAGATGCTCGACCGCGACGATATCGACGCGGTCGTCATCGCAACGCCGGACCACTGGCATGCTTTGCAGACGGTCGACGCGTGCGAGGCAGGAAAGGACGTCTATATCGAGAAACCCCTCTCGATGACGATCCACGAGGGGCGGTGCATGATCGAGGCGGCGCGCCGGAACCAGCGCGTCGTGCAGGTGGGGTTGCAGCGGCGTTCCGGCGCGCTGTTTCGGCAAATGGCGGCATTCGTGCAGGGCGGCGGGCTCGGCAAGGTGACGGTGGCGCACTGTCACCGGCTCAACAACATGACGCCCGCCGGCATGGGCAAGGCCCGGCCTTCCGACCCGCCCGACGGCCTCGACTGGGACTTGTGGCTCGGCCCGCGGGCGCTCCGGCCCTACCAGGACAATATCACGCCGTACAAATTCCGCTGGTGGAAGGAGTATTCGTCGCAGATCGGCAACTGGGGCGTGCACTATTTCGACCTGCTTCGCTGGGTCCTGGGCGAGGAGGCGCCGGTGTCCGTCGTGGCGCTTGGCGGCAAGTATGCCGTGGACGACGACCGCACCATCCCCGACACCATGCAGGTCGTCTACGAATTCGCATCGGGACGCTTGCTCATGTTCGGCCAGTATGAGGCGAACGGCGCGCCGGCCTTCTTGAAAGGTTCCGATATCGAGCTGCGCGGCGCGCTCGGCACGCTCTACGGCGGCGACCGCAGCTACGAGGTCGTGCCGGAGCGGGGCGGGCAATTCCAGGACGATGCGCCCCGCCTGGAGCCGCTGAAGCAGGCGGCCCCCGATCAGGGCGCCGACGTCACCACGTTGCACATGCGCAACTTCCTCGATTGCGTCAAGTCGCGGGAAAAACCGCTGGCCGACGTGGAAGAAGGCCACAAATCCGTCGTGTTCGCCCATCTGGGAAACATCGCGCTGGAGACGCGGTCCCGGATCGACTGGGACCCGCAGGCGGAGCGGATCGTGAACAACGAAGCGGCGAACGCGCTCCTGCATTACGAATACCGTTCGCCGTGGACATTGCGCTAGGCTTGGGCTATTGTACAGGGAAAGGATGGCCATGCAGCAAACGCGGACAGTGTATTTGTCAGGGCCGATTATGGACTGCGCCGAGGCGGAGACAAAGCCGTGGCGCCAGCGGGCAAAGGAGCGGCTCGCGGGGCGGTTCATTGTGCTGGACCCGATGCGGCGCAGTTTTCGCGACAACGAGATTGAGAGCGCGAACGAGATTGTCGATTTTGACCTGCAGGACGTGCGCGACGCGGATATCCTGCTTGTGAATTACCGGAAGCCCTCGATCGGCACGGCGATGGAGGTCTTCTATGCGGCGCACGACCTTGGCAAGTTCGTGATCGCGTTCAGCCCGGCGCCCTTTGCCGATCTGTCCCCGTGGATGGTGAAGTTCTGCACGCGCATACTGCCGGATCTTGAGGCAGCCCTGGCCTACATCGAGCGGCATTTCTAACCTGACACGGGCATTGCCCCCCGGCCTGGCCCCGGGGATACTCCCTGGCGGGCGGTCAGTGGTAGCCCTCTTTCTCAACCAGGCAGCAGCCGGGGCAGAACTCGAAGGCGCCTTTGCGGCACATGCCGCGGAATGCGCGCGCCCGTTCGCCGAGCCAGACCTCTTTCAGGGACATGTTGCGCACGTTGCCCAGGGGGTAGCTCCAGCACGAGTAGATTTCGCCCTTGCACCCGACGGCATACCCGTTCCACGGCATGCTGCATCGGTAACCGTCGAGGTCCATGCCGCCGCTGTAATAATGGATGAGGTCTTCGCGCGGCATGCGCGGCAGGCGCAAGGCGATACCGGCTTTGGCCGCGGCGGCTTCGGCCCGTTCGAGGGCTTCTCGCAATACCTGCGGGTCAATCCGCGGGCGGATGATTTCGTCGCGCGTGTAGCTGCGCGGATCCCGTTCGCCGAAACCCGGCAGGTCGAGCATGCGCGTTTCGGGCACGAAATTGACAACGTCCGCGCCCATTTCCCGGAACAGCGGCGGCAGCAAGTGCAGCTCCCGCACGTTGTCCTCTTGAATGACCGTGGTGACAACGAGATGGGGACACTTCTTGCCGGCGGCATCGCGGGCCGCGCGCATGGCGCGCAACCCCTGGGTCGTCCGCTCGAATCCGTCCCGAATGCGGCGGATACGGTCGTGGGTCTCTGGCGGGCCATCGATGGACACACAGATGACATTGACACCGCGGAAACCGATATGCCGCGGCGCCAGCGCGACAATGCCGTCCGCGACCTCGCCCGTGACCATGGTGGCGTTTGTGATGAAGTGCGTGCGCGTCCTGGCGCAGGCAAGGCGCAGGAGTTCCATGAAGTCGGGACGCACGAACAACTCGCCGCCCGTGAACGAGACAAGGCTGAACCGGGGTATCTGGTCCAGCACTGCGCGCCATTCTTCGGTGCTCAATTCGCCTTCTTTTTGTTGCCTGACCGGGGTATTCTCGAGGAAATCGATGTACTGGCACATCTTGCAGCGCAGGTTACAGCGGCGAGTCAATTCCAGGAGGAAATGCCGCGCGGGAAAGGCGTACCCATCACGGGATAACGTGGCGGGAATACTGCCGTACGCGATCTTGGCCAGTTCGTACAGCCGGGACAGATGGGACCGCATGGGGGCGGGTTGACTCATGGTGCTGCTGACCTGGGTCTCGTTGCCGGGCGCCGTCCAAGTAACACCGCCGCCGGGCGGTATGTTCCGGCCCCCGGGCAGGCCGAGACGGCGCGATCAACGGATGATACGGACTTCGGGTTCGAGTTCAATGCCGAATTGCCCGCGGACGCGCGACTGCGCCAGTTGAATCAGCCCAAAAACGTCGTCGAAGCTGGCCCGGTCTTCGTTCATGATGAAATTCGCGTGTTTCGGGCTGATGATTGCGCCGCCGCGGCGTGTGCCTCTGAGCCCGCACGCCTCGATGAGCCGGCCGGCATGGTCATTCGGCGGATTCTTGAACACGCTGCCGCAGCAATGCCCTTGCGGCTGTTTTTCGAGCCGCCGCTGGATGTAATGGTCGTAGATGCCCCGCTGGTCGTCCGAGGCGACCTGGAAGCGGAACCCCCCGCCGAGTATGACGTCGCCGGGCGCGCAGAAATCCTGCCACCGGTACGCGTAGCGCGACGGGTCCAGCGGGATGACCGCGCGGCCGGCCGGGCTGAGAATATCCACGGACTCCAGGAACTGGCACGTGCTGCCATTGGCCGTGCCCGCATTCATGTAAATGGCCCCGCCGACGGAACCCGGTATGCCCGTCAATGCGCCGACACCCGCGTAGTTGTTGGGCAGCATGATTTCGCGAACGACGAAGTCGAGGTCGTGGCCGGACCCGATGAAATAACCATGTTCGCCGCACCGCTCAAGCCGTTTCAGGCCGGTCGTGAACAGCACGACGCCGGGGAACCCTTCGTCCGCGATCAGCACGTTCGAGCCGCCGCCCAGAATCAGCTTGCGGTCCGGCTGGCGCAGCATCCAAGCATACGCAGCCAGACACTCGTCGTCGTTGCGCGGCACCAGCGCGAGCCGCGCCGGGCCGCCGACGTTGTACAGTGTTGCAGGCGCCAGGGGATAGTCCCGCACCGCGAATTCGAATGGAGGTGTTTCCATGCTCCCTACAATAGCGGAAACGGGCCGCGGGTTCCCAGAGGATGCGTGGAACGCACCTTATCCATTCCGCCGCCGTGTGGCCGCCAGACGCCCCGTGGCGTACCGGTGCAAGACGCTCGACATCAGCGTTTGATGGGGGATGCCGTCCTCGGAAGCAAGGCGCTGCAGCGCGTCCAATTCCTGCGACGAGATGCGGATGTTCACACGCCGGTCCTTGCGCAGCGTGTTTCGCGCTAAGAGCCGGTGCCGCGCGAGTTCTTCGTCGCGGTCCTGCAAGGGATGCCATTCCCCACGCTCGAACGAGTCCTGCAACGCGCGTTCTTCTTTGTCCAATTTCGTCTTGCTCATAGCCTATAGTTCTGCCCCATTTTCGTCCCAGCACTTTCCGTAGACTTCTTTGTCGTCAACGTTGAATGCCTCATATTGCGGCTTTCCGCTCTCATACCACCCGCGATCGGGGCCTTCCATCTTCCCATTGATCCACTGACGCTCGATGTGAAGCTGACCGTTTGAATACCACTGACGCTGTATGCCGTGTGGTTCGCCGTTTCGGTACTCTATCTCTCCTCGAGCTCCGTTGATTTCCCAATCCGATTCTCTTCCGTGGCTTACCCACCGGCCCTCTTGCATAACTTGAATCCGAAGAATTCTTGAAAAGACGCCTTCCACCAACGCGGGGTCATTCCGGTTGGTAAGTTCCAGCAGACGAGTGCCTTCTTCGCCGGTCGTGTACTCCATAGCAGACATACTGGGCCTGAAGATGTCTCCCGTGTCCCGCGCAGGACCGATACACCACCATGTCCTTCCTTCATAGACGACCTGCTTGAGTGGAGATTCAGGAGCAGACTCATCAGGAATGGCTGTGGGTTCACCGCTGATCGGGTTCGCGTTCTCCACATTGGTGCAAGCGGGCAACAACGCGAGGGTCACGCCTAGTACAATTAGACCAATCACTTGTCCGGCATTACTTCGCAACGACCCGCCCAGTGAAACTGCCTTCGTGGATTTTTCATGGTTCATTTCGAGCTATCTCCCCTGACATTCTCACGAGATATCCAGTCAAGAAAGCGCATTTTCAGTTCCTGCTCAAGGGTAATTGGCCAAAACATGCAATTCAACACTGCAATCTGCGCGTATGCGTATTCGTTCGTAGTACACGGTTCAGCGTGGGGCCTGTGCGCCCCGGTTCTTGCACACTGAGGTGTGTACTACGAACTGCCGCAGTTGAACTTGGCGGACGCGCGATATATACTATGGTCTACATCAACCGGGAGCGCGAGGATGCACACGGCGAAGGTCTTTCCAAACGGGCGCAGCCAAGCAGTACGCCTGCCCAAGGAGTTCCAGTTCGCGGCGGACGAGGTGTATGTCAATCGTATCGGCAACGTGGTGGTGCTGTTTCCGCGCGAGAAGGGCTGGGAAACGCTCGTGCGGAGTCTCGAACTGTTCAGCAGCGATTTCATGCGCGACCGAGGCCAGGCGCGGCGCGCTGAGGCCCGGGAATCGCTGTGATCCGGTTCATGCTCGATACGAACATCTGCATCGAGCTGATCCGCGGGCGCGGCGCGAAGGCGCTTAGGCGGTTGCGGCGATGCAGGGTCGGTGAAGTGGGGATTTCCGCCATCACGCTGGCCGAACTGGAGCACGGCGTCGAAAAAAGCGCCAAACCGGAGCAGAACCGTCTTGCGCTGCACCTGTTTTGCGCGCCCATCGAGGTGCTGCCGTTCGACGACGCGGCGTCCGTCGCGTATGGACAGGTCCGGTCGCGCCTCGAACGCGCGGGCGAAGTGATTGGCCCCATGGACTTGCTGATTGCCGCGCACGCGCTGGCCGAGCGGGCCGCGCTCGTGACGAATAACGAGCGGGAATTCCGCCGGGTAGAGGGGCTTCGCGTGCAGAACTGGCTGTGAGGCGTTCGAGTTTGGCGAAGGAGTAGACGCGGCGCCCCCGCCGTGCTCTTTCATTTCTACCAGGTGCAGGCGACGGGGACGTCGCGTCTACTTTTTCGGGCGCAAGCCCCTTATACTGAGTGCGGAGTCGGGTATTTGCGAGGAAGGGAAACGCTTATGCGTCTGAGCCAGTTGATGGGGAACCGGTACAAGGAACGGCCCGCGGATGCCGCCACGGAGAGTTACGCGTTTCTGTTGCGCGGGGGCCATGCCCGGGTATTGACGAACGGCATCTATGCCCTGCTGCCGCCGGGCGCGCGCGTCCAGCGGAAGATCGAGGCCATACTGCGTTCGGCATTCGAGACGCTGGGCGCGCAGGAAATCCGGATGCCGTCCGTGCGTCCGCGTGACGGGGAAGAACCGTACTTCGAGGACCGGTCGGGCCGCGCATTGGCGCTGAGCGCACGAAATGATGCGGCCGTGGCCGCGTTGTGCCGGGGCGAACTCAAAAGCTACACGCAATTGCCCTTTATCGTCTATGCGGTTGGTGACGTGTTCCGCGACGGGGCCGCGCGCGGCGGCCTCCTCCAGGCGCGCGCGTTCCCGTTGCTCGAAGCGTACGGGTTTCACGCCGCGCAGGTGTCGTTGCTCGAAGCGCACACGCGTTTCCAGGAGGCATGTCTGCGTGCCTTCGCGCGGATGGGCCTGCCCGAGGCGTTCGCCGCGGATGCCGATCCCGGCGCGGAGGATGCTCCCGCCGCGCATGCCTTCGTCCTGCCCTGCGGCGCGGGCGAGGACGTGTTCGTCGCGTGCGAATCGTGCGGTTACCGCGCGTTACGCGCGGCGGCGCGGGGCCGCGTGCCGGGTTACCCGTCCGCGCCGCTGCCGCTCGAGAAGGTGCACACGCCCGGCATGAAGACCATCAAGGACGTCGCGGCCTGCGTCGGCGTGGAGACCTGGCAGGCGGCGAAGGCGGTGCTCTACGACCGCGACGCCGAGGGCCGCCTCGTGATGTTGGTCATCCGCGGTGACATCGAGGCGAACGAGGCAAAACTTGAGCGGCTGATCGGCGCGGAGCCCGTCCCCGCGAGCGAGGAGCGGATTCTCGCCTGCGGCGCGACGCCGGGCTTCGCCACGGCGATGGGCCTCGACCCCGCGAAATGCCGCGTGATTGTGGATCATTCCATCTCGGAATCGAACAATCTGGTCTGCGGCGCGAACGAGGCCGACTGGCACTACAAGAATTTCAATCTCGCACGTGACCTGCCCGGCGCGGCCACGGTTGATGCGGCGCTCGTGCCCGACGGCGCGGTTTGCATCCGTTGCGGCGGCGTGCTGCGGCACAGACCGGGTATCGTGCTCGGCAGCGCGGCGCAAATCGGGACGCGGTTCACAGGGCCGCTGGACGTGACCTTCACGGACGAGCAGGGCGGTGCGCGGACGCCGCTCATGGGCCGGTGCGCCGTCGGCGTGAGCCGGGTGCTCTGTGCCGCCGTGGAAGCGTATCACGACAAGTACGGCCCGAAATGGGCCATGTCCATTGCGCCGTGGCAGGCGCATCTGCACGCGCTCAAGGCGAACGACCCGGAACTGCGCGGGGCCGCGGACCGCCTGTACGCGGCGTTCGAGGCGGCGGGCATCGAGACGCTCTACGACGATCGCAACTTGTCGCCCGGCGTTCAATTCGCGGACGCCGACCTGATCGGCGCGCCGATACGGCTGATCGTGAGCGGGCGCCATCTCGCGAACGGGCAGGTCGAATACAAGCGGCGCGACACGGGCGAAACAGGCACGCTGGGGCTGGACTCCGCTGTGGACGTTGTCCGGCAATGGGTCGCGGCGGGCATGGCGTCGGGATAGGCGCGGCCATCCAGTGCCGGATAGGAGCAACAGGGTCTTGCGCGGATTTCGTCGGAACGTGGCAGCGAGCACGTGTCTTCTGCTCTGCCTCATCCCTCTGTGCGCCGAAGCCGGGGTCGATTTCCTCGAAAACGGTTTTCGCGAACCGCCTGTCGAGGCGCGCACGCGCTGCTACTGGTGGTGGCTGAACGGCAACGTCACCAAAGAGGCGATCACGCGCGATCTCGAAGAGATGCGGGCGAAGGGCTATGGCGGCGCCCTGATCTTCGACGCTGACGGATCGGAGCAGCGCGGGAACCAGCGCGCGCCCGCCGGGCCCCTGTTCGGCTCGCCCGCGTGGCGCGAACTGTTCCGGCACGCCGTACAAGAAGCGGCCCGGCTTGGCCTGGAACTCAGCCTGAGTATTCAGAGCGGCTGGAACCTCGGCGGGCCGGATGTCACGCCGGAGGAGTCCGCCAAGCAACTCGCGTGGTCCGAAACAGTATTGCACGGCCCTCGCACGGTGCGGGAAACGCTGCCGGTCCCCGAACATCGCGCGGGTTACTATCGCGACATCTGCGTGTTGTCGTATCCCCGGAAAGCGGCGGGCGCCCGAAGTGAACCGATTCGCGACCTCGACAAGAAAGCCGCGTTTCACGAACTGGGCGGTTCCGCGCCGGATTGCCGCCCGCTGCTCGACGACGTCCCCGCCGTGCCCGGAGAAGAAGACGCGCGCGCCGGCCAAGTCGTAGAACTCTCTGACCGATTCTCGCGTGAGGGCATACTGGACTGGGACGTGCCCGAGGGCGACTGGACCGTGCTCCGCTTCGGCTACACGGTCACGGGCGCGCAGGTGTCCACGTCGAGCGGGGACTGGCAGGGTCTCGTGATCGATTACATGAGCACGGAGATCCTGCGCGCATACTGGGGCCGCCACGTAGCGCCGCTGCTGGACGAAATCGGACCGCTGGCCGGGACTACGCTGAAATACCTGCACACGGACAGCTGGGAATGCGGCGGCATGAATTGGACGCCCGGTTTCGCGGCGCAATTCGAGCGGCGGCGCGGCTATGATCCCCTGCCTTGGCTGCCGGTGATTGCGGGCCGGATCATCGAGAGCCGCGACGCGAGCAACCGGTTTCTGGCGGACTTCCGGCGGACCATCGCGGACAACGTCGCGGAGCAGCACTACGCCGTCTTCGCCGCACTGGCGCGCGAGCGCGGTCTTGGCGTGCATCCGGAGTCGGGCGGGCCGCACGCGGGACCCTTTGACGCGCTGCAATGCCTGGGCCGCAGCGACGTGCCCATGAGCGAGTACTGGGTCCCTTCGCCGCACCGGCCCACGCCGGACCGGCGCTTCTTCGTGAAGCAGGCCGCATGCGCCGCGCACATCTACGGCAAGCGAGTCGTCGCGGCGGAAGGGTTCACCTCCATTGGCCCGCATTGGAACGACATCCTGTGGCAGGGCGCGAAGCCGAGTTTCGATCACGAGGCGTGCGCGGGGCTTAACCTGACGTTCATCCACACGTTTACCTGCTCGCCTGCCGAAATGGGCCTGCCGGGCCAGGAGTATTTCGCGGGCACCCATTTCAATCCGAACGTGACCTGGTGGGACAAGGCGGGCGCGGTGATCGGCTATCTGAACCGGTGCCAGTTCCTGCTGCAACAGGGGGAATTCGTCGCGGACGTGTGCTGCTACTACGGCGATCACGTTCCGAATCTCGTGCGGATGAAGGAAGACGACCCGGCAGGCGCGATGCCCGGATTCGATTACGACGTGATCAATGAAGAAGTGCTTTGTTCCGGCCTCGAAGTACGGGACGGGCGTATCGTGCTGCCATGCGGGATGGAATACCGGCTGCTCGCGCTGCCCGATCATCGCGTGCTCTCGCTCGCCGCGACGCGCGCGGCACACGCGCTGGTGCGCGCGGGCGCGACGGTCTGCGGATTCAAGCCGGAGCGCACGGCGAGTCTCGCGGCGTACCCGGACTGCGAGCCGGAACGCCGCGCACTCGTGGAGGAGTTGTGGGGCGCGGGCGAAGGCGAAACGGGCGAACACGCGTGCGGCCCCGGCAGGGTCGTCTGGGGCAAATCAGCGCGAACAGTGTTGATCGAGGCTGGAATTGCGCCCGATTGCGCATTCGCGGAGACCGCGCCCGGCGATTTCGACTACATACACCGCCGGACAGGGGATACTGACATCTATTTCGTCGCGAACCTCCGGGATCGCGAGGCGGTTACGCGGGCGACCTTCCGCGTCACCGGGAAACTGCCGGAAATCTGGGACCCGCTCGATGCGGCGATCCGCGATGCCGGGGCGTTCCGGCAGGCTGACGGCAGCACTACGCTGCCGTTGGCATTCGCGCCTTACGGTTCCTGCTTCATCGTGTTTCGCAGGCCGACCCTCGAGGATACACAGGGCAACGCCGAACGGAATTTCCCATCGTATGCGCCCATCGCCGCCATCGACGGCCCATGGACCGTTCATTTCGACCCCGAATGGGGCGCCCCTGAATCCGTCGTCTTCGACCAACTGGTCAGTTGGACGGAACGGCCTGAGGCGGGCATACGCTTCTATTCCGGCGCGGCTACCTACGAGAAGATACTGCACATCGCTCCGGAAATGCTCGAGAACGGCGCGCGGTTGTCAATCGACTTGGGCGATTTCCGGCATATGGCCGCGGTTCGTCTCAACGGTGTCGATCTGGGCGTGGTCTGGGCACCGCCGTTCCGCGTCGATATTGCGAGCGCGGCGAAACCCGGCGAGTACGCGCTCGAAATCGAGGTCGTCAACAACTGGACAAACCGGCTTGTCGGCGATGCCGCGTTGCCTGCCGGTCAACGGCGCACGTGGACAAATATCCAGCAGGTAACGGCGGCGACGCCGCTCGCGCCGTCCGGGTTGTTCGGTCCGGTGCGGCTGCTGCGCGTGCAAAATCAGTAACGCAGGAAGAAGACCAACGCATAGGTCGGTAGAAGTGCGCACCGGCAGCGTGTGGCTTCATTCCGTGCCGTGCACCACTCGGCAGGCGGTAGTCAACCCGCCGAAGATGAGCAGCGACATCGCGACGCCGAAGACGGCGGGGTCAAAACGCGCAGTGAGGTCCTGCAGGGCGTCGGGCAGTACGCGCCATCCGAGATGGCGTTCGAGCACTTGGGGAAGCCTGTAGACCAACGTGACTGCGGTGGCCAGCACCATCGTCAAAAGAACGATGCGGTTCTGACGCCGGGAGACTCTTGGGGAGAAGGCGCCCACGCAAACCGGCACGATCACAGCGGGCGCCCAGACGTGATAGGTGAACAGGAGCAGGCCGATGATGTCGGGCCAGAGCACCGCGACAAGGATCGACACGCCGCCGAGCGCCAGGCTGCACAGCCGCGCGAGCCGGAGGAGTCTGCCGTTCTCGTCATCGCGCCAACCGAATTGGTGCTCGAAGAGGTCCTTGACGAATATGGCGGTTGCTGAATTGAGCGCGCTGTCGGCAGACGACATGACGGCCATAAGCAGGGCGCCGACGATGAGTCCGGAAATGACGGGATTGTGCAGTTGATAGACGACACACGGCAGCGCTTGTTGCGGGTCAATGGCGGGATAGTGCACGCGCGCGTAGAGCGCGATGAAGAAGAGGACTACCGGAAACACGAGCGCGAGGAATACGCCCGCGCCCGCGATGCCAATGCGTGTCTCGCGGATATTCTTGCCGACGCAATAGCGGGTCGCATACCCGGGCGCGAAACACTCGCCGAACAGGAACGCGAGGAACGTCGTAACGAGGAAAAGCCAGCCTTTGTCTCCGTGCACGCGAAAAAACGACGGGTTGATCTCCCGGTTGGGATCAATAGCCTCGGGGAATGCATCCTGAAGCAGGGACAGGTTCAGCCTACGCAAGCGCTTTCCCTGTGCCCCGGCTTCGAGCAGTTCCTTTGTCTGGCGGCTCAGCGACACCTGTGCAAAGCGCTCGGGCGCGTACAAATGGGAATCGGTCAATGCCTCATTCATCATTTCCACCAGGGCAACCGTGAATTGTGGCTCATTCAGGCCGGTCTTATCCGGCAAGGGGCCGACGGTCCCCAGGAGATAGCAGGCCACGGGGTCCTCCGTGCGGGCCAGGGACGCGGCGAGCGCCTCGGGAGACCGTATGTCCACGGTCGAAAAGCGCAGCGGCACGAACTTGCCGGTCCGACCATCGTAAGATTCGGCCAAATCCGGAATACAGAAGAGGAGGGTAATGGCAAATCCCGCGATCAAGATGGTGAATTGGTACACATCCGTATGGATCACCGCCAGCAGACCGCCAGCGGTGCTGTAGGTGACGACGAGCGTGCCGCCGATAATGATGGCCCAGCGCAGCACGTTGGCTGCGTCGCTGAACTCCGGCGCAATGGCCGCCACGACGCTCCCGAATGCGGCCATCTGCGCAGCGACAATAAAGACGGAGAAGGTTATCGAGAGAAGAAGCGCGGCGAAGCGCGGACCTTCGCCGAAACGGTGGCCGAAATAGCCCGCCACCGTATACAGCTTGGCCTCGCGAAAGCGCGGCGCAATCCACAGGCCGGCGAAAATGAAATTGAGATACCAGCCCATGGACACGAGAAGCATCAGGACACCCCAGTCGTACGTGCGCGCAATCGCCCCGATGGACGCGCCGCCGCCAACTACCGTGGCGCCCATCGTGCAAAGCAGGAAGAACCAGCCGATGTTGCGCCCCGCAACGAGAAAGTCATCCGAGTCGGAGACCTGGCGGACCTTCAGCACGCCCTTGAAGAACACGAAAGTCAGGTAGACGGCGACTATGGCCCACATGATCCAACTTGCCGTCATGCCCTCATATTCCCTGGGTAATGCCCAACCTGGCGAAGAATGGGCCGAGTCTTCTGCCGACATCGAGTACCGCAAGCTGCGCGGGTGCGGCGCGCAGCCGGTCCAGCGTCCGCCCCGGTACGTGCCAGGCCGGCAAGCCGCCCCAGTATTCTTGTATCCACCGGCGGATGCGCGCCAGGGAATACCAATACGACTCATAGTCCCAAAGCGTGCGGATGCGGCCGCTCGATATCGCCTTCTTCACTTCGACGGGATCGCGCTCGAGCAGACACCCCTCGAAGGTCTCGCCTTCCTGACTGCGCGCGGCCACGCGCATGCTCGGGCTGGAATCATAAGCACGCTTGATCTCGAGGGGGAACGGCGTAAGCTGATGCGTAGTGAATCGCCATGGCTTTAACCAGCGCGGCTGACCGGAAACGTGCATGGTGCTCTCGTAGTTTCCAAGGGCATGGCTGGCAACCGCGTCTTTTCTGTAAGCGCTGATGACCGCGATACCGCCCCGAACCTCGACGGAGCGGCGCATGGCCTGGAACAGCCGCTGTGCTCCCTCCGGACCCTGCATCACGCCGATGGTATTGCAGACGGCCACTGCTATGGGGATGCCTTCGCCCGGCATGGGCTCGAGTTCGAAAGCGGAACCGCGCTGCAACCCGAGACGTCCGGCCGGGGATACGGACAGACCCGCCGATGCAAGCTTCTGCCTGGCGATTTCCAGCATTTCTTCCGAGAAATCGATGCCGTCAATGCGCAAGAGCCCCGACGCGATTATCGGGTCGAACGGGGGCAGCGCATCCGCATTGTGGAGACTGCCGGGCAGGGCTGTTTTCCGCCCGTAACGCAAGTGCAGCCTGGCGGAGCCGCACCCGACGTCGAACAACCGAACCTGCAAGCCTGCGTCTCGAATAAGATAGAGCAAGAGAGCGTCCAGGAAATCTTCTTCGAAGGACTCGTAAGCCTGTACGTCGGGGTGGCCGTACACGATGGCGTCTTCGTACGTCCGTGCGCACCGGTTCCAGACGCTGTGGTCGGTTTCATAGCGTTGTTGCAGGTTCACGCCAGGTCACCCTTCGCATCCGGAGTGCGCGGAACGCCCTCCCTGCCGGTCACGATCTCCTTGGTCACATAACGGCTGCTCATGAGGCGCAGCAGCGCCGCATAGTTCATGCGGAACGTGATGGTGTCGCCCACACGAAGACCGTGGGGGTTCTCGTTCAAGTTGAGGACGGTAATATCACTGCTGGCGCCGACGATCCGCAGTTCCGGATTGGTTGGCATAAGCCCGGTGATTTCGGTATCCAGTTGGCCGATGCTGACCAGCGCCCGGTAGCCGCGTTGCCCCGGTGTCGATTCCCCGTCCAACGGCGTCTGGAACGGCGACGTGATTCCTGTCTCGCCGACCGGCGTCATGCTCTTTTCTTTCAGTTCGACGATCTCCGCTTCGAGCAGCATTACGTCGTTGCGGAAGCCGGGCAGGGTGTTGCCGTGTACCAAGTCCGTGCCGAGAAACAGCGATTCACCAATACGGAAGTGATTCATGGTCTTCGGTACCTGCCCCTCGATTAAGAGCGGCAGGACCACGCTTGAGCCCGCGGAGACCAGCGGAAGCGGCTTGTTGAACTTGAGTTCCAGCAACTCGCGGTAGAGCACCAACTGCATGAGCTGGTCCACGGTCGGCGGCGCGCCGGCGAGACAGCCGAGATTCGTGCCGATGCCGATGACCTCGATGTTCGGCAGCCGAAAGACGGCTTGGTAGAACTCGACAAGCGAGCCGGGCAGAATACCCTCGCGCAGGTCGCCCAGTTCGATCATGATAATGATGCGATGGGTCTTGCCCTGGCTTGCCGCCGTGCTGTTCAAGCGTTCGATGGTGTCGATTTCACTGTTCAGGCTGATATCAGCGAGTTGTACCACCGTGTTGCACATCGTCAGGCGCGGAATCCGCAGGTACCAAGTCCCCGGTTCCGGAAAAATGCGCCGGACAGCCCGCAAGTGGGTAAGGCGCGAGTCGCCGACGGAACGGATGCCCATCGAGGCCAGCGCCCGGAGCACCGGCGCGTTCCCGCACAGCACCTTCGTGACGACCGTCCAGCGTGCGCCGTGGGCGGACATGAGACGGTTGATCTCGTTCAGGTTCGCCTCGAGTGCGTCCAGGTTAATGGTCACGCGGCTCATGCGCCCACCTCATTTCCGCATACTTGCTTGCAAAGCCGAGCCTTTCGTACAGGTGGCGCGCGGGATTCTGGTATTCGACATGCAGCTTAACGTCCCCGCCCGCCAACGACTGTGCTTTGCGGACTAGCCAGCCGCCAATCCCTTGGCTGCGGCAGGCGGCATGCGCCGCGACAAACAGCAATAAGTTGGGCGGCACATAGCCGTGCATCCCCGTCCTCAACATGACCAGCGCGCCGACCAGCGCTCTTCGCCGTTCCGCCAAGAGTACGAACCCGCCTTTACCCGGTTCATCGGACAAGGCGTAGGCGATGCCGTCCCTTATCGCCTCTTCAGTGTCTTCATAAGGCTTCAAATGCTCGTGCAGAAAAGCCACAAGCCCTTCCACCGTAACGTGTTGCGCAAGTTCCGATACCGAACGGACAACATGCAGGGCGAGACCGTCGGGGCCGTTGTCCACTGCGCCGGCTTCGCTCGCATCCTCGGGCAGTTTTCCGGCAAGGAGCATGCGGCAGGATTCCAGGAACCCTGCGGGTGACGCCTGACTGGGCAAGCGAATCTCGGGTTGGTCGTGCGTCTGCTGTTCCTGCATCCGAACGGACTGCGGAAGTTGCCGGTCCACAATGCCGGACATCATATCCGCGAGAAGTCGGAGACTCTCCAGCATGCGCTGCTTTTCGGCGGCCGGCAAGTCTTCCAGGGCTCGCAGGAAATTCTCCTGCAATACCGGCGGCCTGCGCGCGCACGTATCACGCCCCGACGCAGTTAGGGTCAGTTGCACTTGCCGACGATCCTTCCCGTTGCGACTCCGACTCACCAGGCCCCGCTGTTCGAGGCGGTCCACGATGCCTGTAGCCGTGGCGCAACTCAGGCTCGTGCGTCGCGCAAGGTTCCCAATCGTGATGCCGTCCCGTCCGGCGATTTCCTTCAGGAACACCAATTGCGGACTGGTCAGGGCATATTCCCGATTGAGCCATCGCGAGTGTAAGTCCAAGGAACGGATGATCTTACGCAATTCCATGACTACTTCTTCGCAATCATTAGAGGACATACGAGTTTTCCTATTCCTGCCAATTCTTTAGGATACAAAATATCATAGCAAGAAATGACGCGCAGTGCAAGGGACCAGCCGGATTCCAGGATGGACCCTGCAAGTCTGGACCCGACAGCCAGTTAGACAGGCAAAGGTATGGGCCTCGGTCATTTTGCCTTTCGGGGAGGGGGTGCGCAGCGGTAGAATGACATCGTCTGTCCATGAACGGGGAGGTGCATCCCATGAAAAGGCAATTCCTGTTTTTGAGCGTCTTGTTACTTGCCGTGGCGGCCCAGGACGGCCAAGCAGCTACAGCCCTGCCGCGTTATTACGCGCATGCGGCGGTCGAGGACGCGCACGGCGTGATCGCGCCGTGGTACACGGGGCAGAACGGGCAACTGGACTACCGCGTGCGCGTATCCGCGGAGACGCTGAAGCGCTACCCGTGGGCAGGCGCGGACGCGGCGGTCATGGCCGCGCCGCATTTCGTGTACACGTCCATGTGGAGTATCGACGCGGAGGGCAACATCGGCGCGCCGCCGCTGAACGACTGGATGTGCGGCGACCTCGGTCAGCGTACGGTGAGCCTGATCAACAGCCTTGCGGACTATTACCGGTACTCGGGCGACCCGGCGGCGCTGGCGTTCATCGTGCTCCAGGCGGACTACATTCTCGGTTATGCGCAGACGCCGCCGGACCACCCGTGGCCGAACTTCCCCATCAGCGTGCCCACGAAGGGCAAGCCCTACGGGGCGTGCGACCCGAATGGGTTCCTTCAACTGGACCTGTCGGCGGATATCGGCGCGGCCGTCCTGCGCGCGTATCAGGTCGCGGGCGATGCGCGGTATTGGGATGCCGCGCGGCATTGGGGCGACCTGCTCGCGCAACATGCTGACCTGACGCCGGGCCAGGCGCCGTGGCCCCGCTACGCGAACCCGGAACAGGTCGCGTGGAGCAATGAAAGCACGGGCAGCATCACCATGATTCTGCGTTTCCTGGACGGGCTGGTCCGGCTCGGGCATCGCGGCGAGGGCGATAGCGTGGTCCGCGCGCGCGACGCGGGCCGGGCGTATCTCAACGACGTGCTGCTCGCGCGCTGGACCGCGCACGACACGTGGGGCCGCTACTACTGGGACTGGGAATGCCCGGTGCTCTCGCTGGCGAACATCTGGGCGATGGAATACGTGATGGAGCAGCGTCACGCGTTCCCGCACTGGCGGACGGACGCGCGCAACATCCTGACGCTCATCTTCAACCGCGCGGGCGTGGACCCTGCCTCCGCGGGCGAGGTCTACAGCGGCGCGTGGGCCATCCCTGAGTCGCCCAGTTGCTGCGGCACGTCTTTGTCCTATGGGCAGCAGTTGGCCGCCGCGGGATTGGCGCATCACGCGGCCCTGACCGGCGACCCCTGGAGCCGCGAACTGGCGCGCCGCGCCGCGATCCAGGGCTCCTACGACGCGCTGGACCACGGAGCCGTGATCGACGGGCTGACGGGCGAGGCCATCGTCGCGGGCTCGTGGCTGAACATCATTCATCCGCTCGCCATGCGCCATTTCCTGGAGATTCTGGCGTGGCAGCCCGAATTGTTCGGTCCCTGCCGCGAGAATCATCTCATGCGCAGCACCGCGGAAGTCGTGAACATCGTTTACGAAAAGGGGCGGATAAGCTGGACCACGTTTGACGCGCCGGAACAGACCGTGGCGGTGCTGCGAACGGCCTTTGGGCCGGAGAAAGTGCTCGCCGATGATGAAACGTTCTCGCCTCGCGAGTCACTCGATGCGCCGGGCTACACGGTTGCGCCGCTATCGAACGGCGATTGCATCGTTGCCGTGCGGCACGACGGGCGGACGCGCGTCGCCGTCGAAGGCGACGACCCGCAGGAGGCGGCGAAGGGTGAACAACTCGCGTTCAGTGGCGCGTGGCAGGACGCGGCCTTCGGCGCGAAGGACGGGGCGGCGGCGCGTGTCTGCGATACCGCGGATGCAACGATGACGCACGCATTCGAGGGGAATCAGGTGCGGATTATCGGCAACGTCGGTCCGGACGGCGGGTTGGCGGATGTATTCCTCGATGGCGTCCGGCAGCGCAGCGGCCTGGATTGCTGGAACCCGATGACCCGGGAACAGCAGGTTCTCTTTGCGCGGAACGGTCTTGAAAACGGGCCGCACGATATCAGGGTCGTTGCGCGGGGCGCGGGCAATCCGGTTGCGCGCGGGGGCAAGGTGTGGATCGCGGAGGTGCAGTCGTCGTCCGCGCAGGGCGGCACGGGCTATGGTTCCGGCGAAGGCCCGCGCACGGCGCAGCGCATGGTCTTCGGCTATGCCGGGCGCGAAGACCTGCGCGACGCGGCGGGCAACACGTGGCGGCCCGCCACGGAATGGATCGTGCGGCTGGGGCCGGGCGGCGACTCCGTGGGCGCCGCGTGGTGGACGCAGCCGGTTGCGGAAACGATCGAAGGAACCGACTCGCCGGACCTCTACCGCTACGGCGTCCACGCGCCCGAGTTTGTCGTCAACGTCACGGTCGCGCCGGGTGCATACCAGGCCGTGCTCAAGTTTGCCGCGACGCGCGGCTTCGATACGCAGCGCAACCGCGTGACGGTGCGGATCAACGGCAACACGGCCGCGGATAAGCTGGACGTGGCCGCGGCGGCGGGCGCGCCGAACCGGGCGCTCGATATCCGCCGCAACGGGATCACGCCCCGCAACGGCGTGATCGAGTTCCGGTTCATCGGCGGCGACAAGGACGCGGGCGCGCCGGGCGAGGCCTTTGTTCAGGCAATCGAGGTCGCGCCGGAGGAAGCGGACGCGTCTTGAACGGCCGCGCGCCGGACACGGGCGCTATTCGGGTAAGAGGAGATACCGGCCGCCGCCTTTCAACCAGCGGTCCATGGCTCTCTTGTCGCCCGGAATCTCGGGGACAGGCCCCTCCTGCGGCGTGAG